>CAZEAH010000008.1:0-14659 GCA_964510075.1 uncultured Leptospirales bacterium
GTCATGAACAACCCGATGGCAGAAAGTAACGATCCGTGCGTGTTCGTTCCGGCGCTCTTCCCGGATGTGGCGTGAATCCATGTACATGCCGCCGATAAATTCGGAAACGCACGGATAGCGGGTCCGGCGGTGAACGATATTGCGGCCGCAGCGGCAACCAGAAAACTGATTATCACGGCCGAGGAGATAGTGTCCAATGCTGATATAAGATGGAACAACAAGGGCGTGGTAATCCCATTCCAGAATGTCGACGCGGTAGTAGAGCTTCCCTATGGAGCGCTTCCCGGCTATATGCCCGGAGCTTACTACTGGGCCCGCCGCTGGTGGGAAAAATGTTTCTATATGATGAGCCAGGGCGACGAGGCGATGGAAGGATTCATAAAGGAATGGATACTCGGCACGAAGGACATCTACGAGGTCGTCAAGAAGCTCGGCGGGGTCGAATTCATGATAAACAACAAGAAACTGGCGAAAGCCGCCGAGGCGGATAACGAGGACGACGGTGTCAGCTTCAAATACGAGCCGTGGACGCCCAATACGCCGCCGAACGTGTATGACTGACGAAAATCCACCGGATGATATATTTTAACTAAGAATTATAGCAGGAGGAGAGCACGATGGCAGAATCTAAGCCGATGAATCCCTTGGAAATGGTTGCGTACGTACTTTCGAAGCAGGTAAACGACCATGAGGTAGTATATATTGGAACCGGTCTTCCGATGGTGGCTGCAATACTTGCGAAGAAGACCCACGCGCCTCATATAACCTTCGTATATGAATCCGGCGGACAGGACCCAATTGAGGGTGGTATGCCGTGGTCGGTCGGTGGGCCCGAGACCTACCGTAAATCGCCGATGATTATGGAGATGGCCTATTCGTTCGGTCAGGCGGCTTGCGGCCTTGTCGACACCGGTTTTCTGGGCTTTGCCCAGCTCGACATGTACGGCAATGCGAATACAACGATGATAGGGGACAATTTCCTTAATCCCAAGGTCCGACTGACGGGTTCCGGCGGAAACAACGATGTCGGATCGCTGTGTGAGAAGATTGTATTTGTAGGGATACAGAGCCCGCAGAAATTCGTTAAGAAATGCGACTTCATCACCACAACCGGGCACATGGTGGACGGGGTGAGCCGTGCCGACCTCGGTATTCTCGGCAAGGGGCCAGTGGCGGTCGTGTCAACCGCCGGTGTATATGATTTCGACCCGGTTACCAAAAGGATGCGGATCAAGACCCTGCACCCGGGAGTATCGGCAGACCTTGCGCAGCTCGCTTCCGGCTTCGAATTGCTCAGGCCGGAAGGTGAGATACCGGTTACGGAGGTGCCGTCGCCGGAGATTCTGGAGATCCTGAGGCATGAAGTCGACCCGCAGGGCTTTTTCATCACGATGCCGGGCGCCTGAGGCATTATCGAAGTAATAGTCGTGTCGGTCCCCTCCCTGCCTCCGTACGAGGCGACTGCAGGGAGGGGACTTTGCTTTGTAGCCGTTTTCCCCGCGTCGTAAATACGCATTGATTAATGCTTGCGTGAAAAATTCCGATGATATAGTAAGAAATACGTAAACAGCCGGATGTCCGTATGCGAACACTGCGGGGCCCCGGGTATTATTAACGAGCGATACCGAATGAGAAGAGTGACAGCCGCAAAGGCCGCATGTATAAGCGGATGCATGGCAACCTTCATTATTGCCGCCATGGCCGCTGGCGCAGCCATGCCCCGGGGTATTTCCGATGGGCGTTCTGAATCGTTCGCAGGAGCGGATTATCCGCGCCTTACGTACAGGATGCTCCTCAATGACGGCGATTTCCTGAAGGGCGAAAAGTTTACCGGCGTCATTTATCCCCGGGCAATACTTGAATCCGTTCCGGCGGTACGGCGGATAACCGGCCCCGGCATGCGTATGGTAAAAGCGGTGATAACAAGCAGAAAATCCGCGCTGTATTTGATACTTCCGGATGATTCGGTTCCGCGTATTGCATCTCTTATAAAAAAGAAAAAATCCCTCACTCTCGTTTATTCGCCGGTCGGTGTTTACGCGGGACTGCCTGTAATCAAACTGATAGAAGATCCCGGCGCCGAAGATGAAAAAAGTGTCCCGAAAGATTACTTCAGCACGGGCATTCAGAGTTATTATCCCGGGAACCCCGGGAAGAAATGGACGGTCGCCATCGGTAAAAATGTGCGACTGCTCGAGTACGAAATTAACGAGGCCCGGCCCGGGAGAGCGAGCGGCTTCCGCAGGGAGAGTGTACCGGGACGGCCGGACCTCGATAGAAGCACGCCGTTTATGGTTGAATATACGAAAGATTCGGTTACGGTTTTAGTGGCGACGCGTAACGATACAGGTCAGTCGGCCATGAAGGGGGATCTTCTCATCAAAGGACCGGTCGCCAGGGGTACGCGATGGATATCCGCTGTGGACGGCATCGAGAGGCGCAGGGAGATAATCGCCACCGACGCTGATGTGGTCACCGAGATGGCGGAATACAAAAGCGTAATGGTTGTTAAAGAAGAGTCGACTGTCCAGGGCGGCGAGGACGCACAGTATACCGCGGTAACCTATTATTTTTACGCGCCTGGCGTGGGTTTTCTGGGATGCAAGATCGACTCCGCCGAAACACCGGAAGGCATAAGACCGTACGAAGATATTTCAGAGTGGTTCATGCAGCGTGTCGACTGATGATAATCCGTGCTGCCCATTCGCCCCGTTTCGAAAGGGCAGTCGGCCGCGGTTCAGGCCGTTATTTCGTGCGAGCTCTCCTTTTCGAGGTGGTTTAAAAGATTCTCATAATAGTCGCTGTTGAAGAACCGCCCGCATACCATCCCCATCTCGTTAAAGGCATCTATTATTTTGAGGTAATCGTTGGGTACGTCCTTTTTGCCGCATATTCCATGCCTCTCTCCATATCCGCAGGTTTCGCAGAAGGGCTTTTTGTATTTAATTAGGCCGGCCTTATGGCAGAAGGGGCATACCTCACGGCGCAGGCCCGTGGGTGCGCTGGTATGGACGTTTTTCTTTATCTGGAGCCAGATTTCCTTCGCTTCATCATCCTTCCACCCTTCGATTTCCTTCTGGTCCTCGGGGTTGAAATACGTCTCTTTCTTTATATCTATAATTTCTTCCATTCTGAGTCCCTTGTGCATCATGAACTCGATCAGAAGCTGGTTATATCTGCCCATGGCGTCCCTCCTGATTTTTCTATACATTGAAAATAGCATAGAAGTGTAAATAATCAAGTCTATTTAACGAAAATATAATACCATTTGTTATAATATTGTTAAAAAACCGACATTTTGAATCCAGCACGACGAGCGTATTCCTGCCGCGGAACGGCTGCATGCCCTGTAGGGAAAAGTCATGTGTACTATAACACCCCTTGCAGAAGCCAGGGGATTGCGGCCGTATTATATAGCGGGCGGTTGCAACAATGCCTTGACAGATGCCGCCCGTCGATAATTATGCATGCTCCGGACCAGTGTCAGGCTATTGTCTGAGTGCTTAACGCCCATTGGACGGGCAATTCGGGAATATCGCAAGATAACAGAGGACGGGTTGGCATCAATGGAACTGAAACGACAGCTCGGATTATTCACCGGCGTTCTTATAATCGTAGCCGACATGATCGGAACGGGTATTTTCATGACGACCGGGAACGTACTCGGAATGACCGGCGACGCGCTGCTGGTGCTTATTCTATGGGGAGTTGGAGGCCTGGTCGCCCTTACGGGCTCTCTCTGCTACGCGGAGCTGTCAACCACCTGGCCGGATGTGGGTGGAGAATATGTGTATCTTAAGAAAATATTTGGATTGCTGCCGGCTTTTCTCACGGGGTGGGTATCGCTTATCGTGGGATTTTCCGCGCCGGTAGCCGCCAGCTCGCTGCTTCTCGTGCAGTACGTTAACAGTTTTCTGCAGACAGCGGCGGGAGCGGAAGGCATAATTTCGGGAATATGGATACAGAAAGGATTAGCCGCGTGCCTGGTGTTCTTCTTCGGGACGCTCCACATTATCGGCGTACGCAGGGGAGGGTATTTCCAGAATTTTCTCACCCTGCTTAAAATAATCCTGGTCATCTCGCTTATCGGATTCGGTTTCGCGATGGCGGACTGGGGGAACGCCGGCAGGCTCGTACAGCGCTACGGTGAATCCGGTGCGGGCCCCGGTCTGCCGGTTACGGGCCTGGCCCTCCTCATCGTGATGTTCGCGTATTCGGGGTGGAACGGGGCCTCCTACATCGCGGGGGAGGTGAAGAATCCCGAAAAGAACCTTCCCCGTATCCTGCTCTACGGAACACTGCTTACGACGGTTTTCTACATTTTGCTCAACATGGTCTTTCTCCTCGCGGCACCGGGCGAAGCGATTGCCGGGAAGGACGAGATCGGCGCGATCGCGGCCGCGGCGCTGTTCGGTCCGCGGGCGAGCGGGTTCTTCACCCTCGGTATTGCCGTTATACTGTTGTCGGCCGTTTCGGTTCAGATGATGGTGGGGCCGCGCGTGTATTACGCGATGGCCAGGGACGGATTGATATTCAGGTCCCTTTCGAGGGTCCATCCGCGCTTTGAAACGCCGGCGCTGGCCATCTGTATTCAGATGGCCTTCGCGGTGCTGTACATATTCACCGGCAGCGCCATGACGCTTGTCATCTACATGGGATTCGCGTTGAACGTGTTTCCTGTTCTCACCGTGGTCGGCCTCATGCTGCTTCGCCGGCGAGAGCCCGGTCTGCGTCGTCCGTACCGTGTGCCTCTGTATCCGGTGGTGCCGCTCGTGTATATCGGCCTTTCCGTCGCGATGATGACCGCCGCGCTTCTGAACTGGACGACTACCTCACTCTTCGCGATAGGAGTGCTCGCTCTCGGCGTGCCGGTATTCTATGGATGGAAGAAGCTGGCCGGTGTCGATAGTTCAGCGGAATGACAGCATGAAATCGAAAGCGGGCACGAGTTCCGATTGCCAGTAGGCGAAATCGTGTCCCGCCTTTTCGGGCGCGCTGAGGACGACGGGAAGCCCGGGGTGGGCCGCAATAAGGGCTTTGTAAAGCGCGCGGGTCTGTTCAAAAGGGACCACCGTGTCCTTTTTCCCGTGGCCAAGGTATATCGGCATCCTCCATTCGGATACGCGATATGACGGATTGTCTACGGTCGCCCAGCGATCGGCGAAACCCTCATGGGGGCCGTACACCGCGGCAATGAGACGGTCGTGTTTCATTGCGCTCTGGTTGAAATCGCCCGAAAGAGCGGCCCCGGCCCTGAAGAGGCCGGGATTATCGAGACTGACCAGCGCCACTCCGAGCCCACCGGTAGAAAGGCCGAGAAGATAATTGGCCCCTCCCTCTTTAAAAAGGCCATATGTGCGCAGTGTCGGGATGAATAGTGTCCTGATCCACTCACCACCGGGAAGAGGACCCCATTTCATACGCGTTTCGGGGAAGTATCTCGATTCGTACAGGCTTTTCAGCATATCGGGGAAGGCCATGCGGAGTTTGCGTTCGCGGGCAAGGATGAGTATGGTCGTTTTTGTGTGCCATTCAGTCCGTGAAAAATTCCATCCCGGAAGCACAAGCACGTCGCCCGAGGGTCTGCCGCCGGGCGGAACATATACGTCCACGGGAACGGTCGACGTCGACGAAGGGTCGGTAGAGACGGGAACGAGTATGGTTGAAAGTCCCGCGGGAAGCGGCCGCCCGCCGGCCGGTGTGCCTTCGGCGCACGCGCCGGCCTGAAGGAGCAGGGCGGCGCACAGTACGGGTGCAATGAGGCGCACGCGTGTTTTATGTCCGAAGCCGGCGGCAGGCAACTGCATCATTTCTGATCCTTTCGTATGCGTTCGGCAAACATGAGATTGGATTCGTTCTCCTTAAAGTTGTACCCGTAGCTGAACGGAAGCGGACCGGTCGAATGCTTCTTAATCATTTCATTAAGATCCGCCTGGTACCGGTGGGCGAAAAGCGGTACCGGTTTGCTGTACGTCCCGTGAAAAGTCAGCTTCCAGGTATCGGTCGGAAAATACCGCAGGGCCGCGCCTGAATCGTCCTGAAGCAGAAAATCGCTGTGTCCGAGCACGAGGGCGCGTATCTTCGTGAACTTGTCTTCGTTATGCATTAAATACGAGGCCGACTTGAGGATCGTCGTGTACCGGCCGTAGGTTTCGAGGTACGGAATAAAATTGGTGTAGGTTTTCAGCGAATTGTCTATCACATTGAGCTGGAAATACCGAACCCTTTTTAAAGGAGACGAGGGGTCCTTTCTGAACAGTATCTCGGCGCCGGGAATCGATTTTCCGCCCTTCCCGGCGGGGGGCGTGTCGGTAAGGTTGCTCTCGTTAGTTATCCAGACATGCCGGACATTAAGCACCTCGTAGTCGCTGCGGGAAAGGAAGAAAAGGATGACGCTGATTATGCTGTTAAAGGAATCGGTGCTTACTTCCTTCTCCATGCGTACGGTCTTGAAGTAGTTGACGTTGAGCACATTGTCGAGCGCGACGCTCAGGCCGGAAAGCCCCGCGTTCAGGCGCGCCGGCGGCTGGGTGTGGGGATCGGGTATACGGCCCGGCGATTCCAGCCCGAACATGATGTATTCGGTCCCGTCGGGGAAAAAGGCGAGCGCGTTGAGAATGTCCGGGCCGCTGAAGGGATAGAATACGGTGTCGGTATATTTTTTCGGAAGATGTTTTTCCCGCCAGGACTCTATCTTCTTGAGATTGGCCGTCTGCAGGCGGCTCCAGCTGGAGTCCATACGTTTACGGTATGATTGGTATTCCCGGCCCTGGGCATAGGCATGCAGAGGAGAGTCGGGCGGTATCTCCTTTCCCGCAAGAAACAGCGCGGTTTCGTTAAAACGCGCGTCTATCTTCTGCGGTATTTCTATCGATGCGGAGCGATCGCGCGCGTCGCCGGGCTGCTGTGCCGTGCAGAGGACGAAGGATGCCGCCGCAATAATCGAGAAAACGAACGGTCTGAGACGGTTGATGGAGGTCATTACTCCATTTGTGTGTGCGATATTCATTGAGTGGATGCCGGCTCCTTTCTAAAATGTTTCCATGATGCCATAGGCGGAGCGCCGTCATGTCAAGGAGATTTTAAGGAAGGTGGGGTCGATTCGATTGGTTTTATGGTTGATGATGGCGTTGGAGTTTTGTACAATGAGAGTGGGAAATTAATTGCTGCCCGCCCGTATGGTGATCCGCGGCCCGTCAGCGGCTGGACGGGGATGATCATGATGCTCGATCTCTCCAAACGCCATACGAATTAAAAAGCAAGGACTTTCGTGCGGGTTTACAGGCAGAGGAGGATTTCGTGAGAAAATTACTTGTGGTACTGGCGATCGTTTCTTTAGGTTTTTCGGGCTGTGAGACAATGCAGAAGAAAACCGGTTGTATCAGCGGCGACTGCGCGAACGGAAAAGGCGTGTACGTATTTCCGGACGGGGCCCGGTATGAGGGCGATTTCGTCAAGAGCGTTCTTCACGGAAAAGGTACGTACTCGTGGCCGGACGGACGCTCCTACACGGGTGAATACAGGTACGGTAAACTCGATGGAGCGGGAACACTTGTCTGGCCCGACGGAAGAAAGTACACGGGAACGTTAAAAGAAAATATGATGGAGGGCAAAGGGGAACTCCTTCAGGCCGACGGGGCGAAATATACCGGGGAATTCAAGAAGAACGAGTTCAACGGCAAGGGGATTATCGTCTGGCCGGACGGCAGGAAATATACGGGCGATTTCAGGGACGGCACGATGCACGGAATCGGTATAATGTCGTATCCCGATGGGACCGAGCTGAAGGGTACGTTTCTTAACGGAATACTCGTGGAGAAATAGAAAGAACACTCACGGAATGGCGTGTTATGTAAAACGAAACGGCGGGGTCTCCCGCCGTTTCGCCGTGCAGCCGCCGTTCATTCCATGGCTATTTCTTGTTCGAACGGATCCATATCTTCATTTTTTCCGCCTCCTTGATCAGGTCATCCCTGAAATCGGGATGAGCGATGCTGATGATCTTCTCCGCGCGCATCCAGGTCGGGCATGCGGCGAGCTTTACGGCACCGTACTCGGTGACGATATAATCGACCATCTGGCGGGGAATGGTTGTCGTGGTGCCGGGAATGAACCCGGGTACGATTCTTGAAATCTTTTCGCCTTTGCTGTTGGTGTGGGTGGAGGCCAGGCAAATAAAGGACTTGCCTCCCCTGGACCACTGTGAGCCCAGCACGAAATCCCACATTCCGCCGTTGCCGGAGATCTGACCGGTGCCGCGGCTTTCGGCGTTTACCTGTGAAAACAGGTCCACCTGCACAGCGTTGCAGATGCTCACCATGTTGTCGATCTGGGCGATCGTTCTGGGATCGTTGGTGTAGTCGACCGGATACGAGGCCAGGGCAGGGTTGTTGTGCATGAAGTCGTACATTCGCTGGGAGCCGATGGCGAAGGTATAGGTGGCTTTAAAGCGGTCAAGGTTTTTGTGAGACCCGTCCATCCTTCCTGACTCGATCATGTCCACATACGCGTCAACGAACATTTCGGTATGACAGCCGAGGTGCTTGAGGTCCGACTGAGCGATGAGCTTCCCCACCATGTTGGGCATTCCGCCGATGCCGAGCTGAATGCAGCAGCCGTCGTGAATGTACCGCATCACATGGGCGGCGATCTTCTGGTCTATTTCGGAGGGCGGTATGTCGGGGGTCGCGAAGCATCCGTGATCGTCCGGCGCCTCGACAATATAATCCACGCGCGAAATATGAACGGCCTCCTGCGAGCCGCCGAGGCATACCGGCATGTTCTTGACGACCTCGACGATGACGCAATCGGCGCCCTCGATCTTTGCGGAGGTCTCCGAATTCTGCGGCCCGAGGTTGAAAAAACCGCTCTTGTCCATCGGCGCGACACGAACGATTGAAATCCATTTGGTCTTATCGCTGCCCGGCTTGTCGTAGTTGACGCTTCGATATCCCTTGTGGAGCTTTTCGGTGGCGTCCTGGTTGATCAAATACCGGTAGAAAAACGGCGCTCTGTGATACAGGATGGGGGAATAGTAGGCCGCCTCGAACTGGCTGTGCATGATGCGGGTGAGCTTGCTCCACTGCCAGTCCATGTAGCGGAAACTGCCCGGATGTTTGATGACTTCGGGAACCGGGGGAACCGTAACGGCTGTATAGATGCTGACATCCTTCAGTTCTGCCGCGCGGTTCGCAAGTGCCATATCGCACATGACCGGCTTGCCGTTGAAGAAGCCGTAGTCGACCGTATCGCCGGAATTCACGCATTTTACCGCGACCTCGGCGGGAACGAGTTTTTTCTTGTACTCATCGATGTAAACCATAGTACGCAACGCCTCCTGGAAGTGTAGTAAATAGATATACGCATGCTGTAGCCGCTTGAACCGTCGCGATATCATGCGATTGAACGCGATTCCCGTGCCAGGAGACAGGGAAAAAACGTCGACCGCTTAACCGCGAAGCGGGCCAATTCCCGGGGTATTTCGTCGGTGCACGATTGATCGACCGGCAACGGACGAAAGACCATTAATTTACATATGTTAATACAACTATATATATTATAATGCAAATATTATTTTATTTAATATAAAAAAATGTTAATATAATAGAATGCGTTATATGTCCCCGCCGTCCGATCCCTGCGAATTTTGTTTTGACAACCGTAATCAATGCTATATATATGTTAAGGTGCGATGCGTCGAATTAATGGAGCCCGAGAATGCCGCGCCTGATACTACATGTCGATATGGACGCGTTCTTTACCTCCGTCGAGCAGCTGGACACTCCCTCCTATAAGGGCAGGCCGGTTGTGGTAGGGGCTGATCCACGCGGCGGGTATGGCAGGGGCGTGGTGAGCGCAGCCTCCTACGAGGCGCGAACCTATGGCATTCATTCAGCAATGCCGATTTCGCAGGCATATCGTCGATGTCCCGACGCGGTTTTCCTTCCTCCACGGTTCGAGCGTTACAATGAAATCTCCGAAAAGATCATGCTGCTTCTTGGCGGCTTTACGCCGCTCGTCGAGCCGATCAGCATCGACGAGGCTTTTCTGGACTGCACGGGAACGGAAAACCTTTTCGGCGCGCCGGCGGACCTCGGCGCCAGGATAAAACAGGAGATATTCCGCGAAACAGGTCTTACCGCGAGCGTTGGAATAGCGACGAACAAGTCCGTTGCCAAGATCGCCTCGGATTTGCGCAAACCCGACGGGCTGACCCTGTGCGAAGCGGGGCGGGAGCGGGAGTTCCTTGCGCCTCTCCCCATAGGTAGGTTGTGGGGGGCCGGGAAAAAAACGGTCAGGGAGCTCGAATCGATGGGATACAGAACCATCGGCGATATCTCATCGCTTCCTCTTAAAAGAATGGAACGCCTGCTCGGAAGGTGGGGGGAGCACCTCTGGTTGCTCGCAAACGGCATAGATGAGCGCCCCGTATGCGGGGAGTACGAGCGCAAATCGTACAGCGAGGAAACTACGTTCGAACGGGATACCGGAGACAGCGCCCTGGTCGAACGCGTGCTGTTCGAGATAGCGGACGGGCTTTCCTACAAACTCCGTTCGGATGGGGCGAGCGGCAGAACAATTACGCTCAAATTGCGTCTGGAGGGATTCGAGACGCATACCAGGAGCAAAACACTGCCGGAGCCGGTCAACGATATGGCAACCATCCGCGAAACGGCGGTCCGGCATTTCCGGGAATTCAAACGCGAGGGAAAACTTGTTCGCCTGGTGGGGATTCGCGTATCGAACCTTGAGGATACGTCGGCGGAGGCCGAACGGCAGCTCGGCCTGTTTGAGCGCATTGAATCGGAGAGCACACGCAACGGATCGGAGCATAAGGCGGAAAAGGTGCTTGATCGGATGAGAAACCGGTTCGGAAATAAGGTGACCAGGGCAACGCTTCTGAGCGACCGCGAAAACACGCACTGATCCATCAAGCCGGCCGCTTTCTTCTTGACCGGCGCCGGAAACGGCGATACGGTGCCGTCCAGCATGTCACCGGAAAGGTGACCATCTCCGCGGGGAAGGAACCTCATGCAAAAGAAAAAAACGCTCACCTTTTTCGAGGCCTCTTCTATTATTACCGGTTTCGGCGTAGGCGGCGGTATCATGGCGGTACCGTACCTGGCGTCGCTCAACGGACTTTCGGTATTTTTTGTGCTGCTTATAACAGCTTATCTGCTGAGCTTGCCCATCCATCTTATGATAGCGGAAACGCTGATGCATGAGTCGTCGTCGAGTCAGCTTGTGGAGCTGTTCGGTAAGTTCCTCTTCCGCGGAAAGGGCGGCGTGGTATTCACCTGGATATTCTTCGTGCTCATACTACTGGCCTTCTACGCCAATCTCTCGGCCTACCTGGCCGGCGGGGGCGAAATAATTTCCGAGCTCGCGGGCATTCCGGTCTGGATCGGCCACTGCATCACCTACACCATAGCGGCGGGGGTCGTATTCTTCGGACTGAAGGCGGTCGGCATAAGCGAAAAGTACGCGATTGTCGCTATGCTGATCTGCGTCGGAGTGCTCTCGGCGGCAACCCTGCTCAAGCCAGTTTCGCTGGATTTCGCTGTAAAGGGAGGGATGAAGGAGGGACTGGCCCTTTTCGGAATGGTCATGTTCGCCTTTTCCGCCCTCTTCTCGGTGCCCCAGGCGGTGGAGGGCCTTCACTGGAACCGCAGGCTCGTTCCGAGGGCGGTGATAGTCGGGATGGCGATCAACCTGTTCATCACCCTGGTGATCACCGTCATGGTTACGGGGATCTCCTCCGAGGTGACGCGCGTGGCCATGATCGGATGGGGGCGCGCGATCGGCGACTGGGCCTTCATCTTCGGCAACCTTTTCATTCTGCTCGCGCTGCTCACCTCGTACTGGGCGATCTCCTTCGCGCTGGCGGTGGTGTTCAACGAGCGGCTGAAGCTCGGCGACCGGGTGTCCTGGCTGTGCGCGACGCTTCCGACGCTCGTTATAGTGGTCGCCCAGTTCACCGACTTCGTCGGTTTCATGGGGATCGCCGGCTCAGCGATCGCGCTTCTGGTGGCCATTCTCGTCGTTCCGACCATGCGGGGCGCGAGGAAATACGGCGACATCAAGAATCCCGAGTGGACACTCGGGGTATTCGGCAACACGTACTTTCAGGTACTGGTCATCGTCGGCTTCATCATTACGGCGATAGGTTCGGCGATCATTCCGTCCATCAAGTGAGCCGGGTCAGTACTCGCCGTTCGCGGTCATCGTAAAGGGAGGTGTCGGCCTTTCGGCGGCCTCCCTCAGCGCTCCCGCGCAGACGGTCTCCGCCGTTTTGATAATATGGTCGAGCGCCTCTTTTTCGTCGAATGTCGTGATGCGGCCCCCCTCGTAGACGATTTTCCCGTCAATGATCGAAAGACATACCTCGTCCCCGCGCGCCGAGAGGACGAGGTTCGGCACGATGTTACGCACGGGCCTGCGCATCACCGGCACGAGCGAGGGTCGCGTGAGATCGACGAGGATAATGTCCGCCTTTTTCCCCGGCTCGAGCGTCCCGATACTGTCGCCCAGCCCTATCGCGCGCGCGCCGTCGACGGTCGCCATGCGAAGCGCCCTCCAGACGGGCATGTACGAGGGATCGCCCCGTTTCATTTTTAGCGACAGGCAGGCGGTCTTCATCTCGCTGAAGAGACCGGCCCCGTTGTTCGAGCTGGTCTCGTCGGTGCCCAGGGCTACCGTACCGCCGGCGTCCATAAACAGGTCGGCCGGCGGCAGGATCCCGTCGCAGAGTATGAGGCTCGAGGGACAGAAGGCCATGGAGGCGCCTGACCGCGCCACGCGTTCGACCTCGCCGGGAGTGCACCGTATCAGGTGGGCGGCGATGAGACGCTCGTCGAGGAGCCCCAGGCGTTCGAGCAGTTCGACCGGACTCCGGCCATAGCGGCGGCGCACCTGTTCGATCTCGCGCGTGTCCTGGGCGAGGTGCATGTGGATTTTAAGGCCGTGTTTTTCGGAAAGTTCACGGATATCGGCAAGGAGCGACTCGCTGCAAAAATCGGCCGCGCGCGGGCCGAGCTGTACGCTGATGCGTCCTTCGGCCGCGCCGTGCCACTCTTCGATGAGGCCGTTCGTTTCGATAAGCGCCAGGCGGCGAAGCTCGTCCGAAAACGCCATTGACGCCGCGGTCGCGGACGCGGCGTCGCTCGAGAGCGGGCTTGCGGCCACCCGTACGCCGGATTGCCGGTAGAACGGGAGTGAGTGAGCGATTCCGGGGCTGTTGTCGCAGAAACATGTGGTGCCGGCGCGGACACCTTCGATGACCGTAAGCATGGAGCCGGCCGGCAGGGCATCCAGGGTCAATGCATTAACGAATGGTTCGAGCGAGCCGAGCCATGAGGGACTGTCCTGGGCGACGCCCCTGAGGAGCGCGATACCGCCATGCACATGGGCGTCAATCAGCCCCGGGAGTACCGCGCGGTTCGTCGCGTCGATAACGCGCGCGGCCTCGTAGCGCGCCGCCAGGGCGGCGGAGGTCCCGGTGTCGATAATCGTATTTCCCGCTATCGCGACCGCGCCGTCCTCTATATAACCGCTTCCGTCGCCGGACATCGTGAAGACGTCGCCGTGGAGGATGAGAAGGTCCGCGCGGACGCGTGCCGCATCAGGCATGGCCGTTCACTCCGCGCTGTAGATATCCTTCCCGCCGACGATCGTGGTGAGCACGCGTAGTGAGGATATCTCGTCGGGAGCGACACGCACGGGGTTGCGGTCGAGGACCACGAAATCGGCGCGCTTGCCCGCTGTGATGCTTCCCTTCAGGTTCTCCTCGAACTGGGCGAAGGCCGCGTTAACGGTGTAGAGCCGTACGGCCTCGGCGGCGCTCAGGCGTTCCTGCGTTTCGAATCCCTCGCGCGTCACGCAGCACTGGATGGCGTGCAGAACGTCCGCCGACTCGACCGGCGTGTCGGACGCGCCGGCGAGCGTAACGCCCGCGTCCAGCAGGGATCGGAAGGGGTAAATCCATTTTGCTCGTTGCGCCCCGAAGCGCCTGTGCAGCCAGAGCTTCTCCGAGTGTATGAACAACGGCTGAGACGAGACGACCAGCCCGAGTCTCTTCACATCGGCGATCATCTCCGGGTCGAGTATCGACGCGTGCTCCAGGCGGTGACGGTGGTCGGGGCGCGGGTGCATGGCGAGCAGGCGGTCGTACAGGTCTATGCACGCGCTGTTCGCCGCGTCGCCTATGGCGTGGATCGCGAGCTGGAATCCGGCCAGGTGCGCGGCTTCCATTCGGTGGTAGAGCTTTTCCGGATCGATCACCAAGAAGCCGGATTTGTCGGGCTGGTCGGTGAAGGGCTCGCGCATGAAGGCGGTGCACGAGGCGAAAGTCCCGTCGGAAAAAAGCTTGATCGCGCCGATACGCCTCGTTGGGCCGGGGCCGTCATTATGGAGCGGCGGAACCAGCATGGCGCGTACGGTTTCGGGATCGGGCGAGGCGATAAGCCCGTACATGCCGATGGGAATCCGTTCCGAAAGCATCTGGAGCACGGGTATGTCGAACGCGCCGATATCGCCTCCTGGTCCCTCGTCGCTGGTCTGCAGCACAACGCCTGCTGAGGTTATGCCGTAGGACGCGAGACGGCCGAAGGCGCTTGCCGAGGCCCTGGCGAAATCGTCCTCGGACGGAAGGGGCATTTTC
>CAZEAH010000008.1:14669-18846 GCA_964510075.1 uncultured Leptospirales bacterium
CCCCAGGATAAGAGCCATGGCGTTTTCGCGGAAGGGGCCTGCCGGATAGCCGTCGGCCTCGCGGTCGATCACTCCGCCGTCCGGAGCGCTCGTCGCGGCGCTAACGCCTCCCGCCTCGATGGCGCGGGTGTTCGCGATCAGCATATGGCCGTCGTGTTTGACGACGATCGAGGGGATATCGGGGCAGGCGCTGTCGAGATCGTGCCTTGTGGGGAGTACGGGACGATCGAAATACTGCTCGTCGAAGTTGAGGCCTATCACCCAGGCGCCGGGGGCCTTGCGCGCGGCCGTTTTCCGCAAAACGCGCTGAAGCTCAGCGATGGATGGTACGGCGAACAGGTTGACGTTCATGTCGAAATAGATCATGAGGACCGGGTGGAGGTGGGAATCGATGAAGCCGGGGAGCATCGCCGCGCCCTTCAGGTCGATCTCTTCATAATCGGGTCCGAGCGCTTTTTTACATTCGGCAACCGTTCCCGCCGCGAGTATTATGCCGCCGCGAACGGCGACGGCATCCACCGAGGGTGCGCGATCATCCACAGTGTAGATGTCGCCGTTGAAGTAGAGCTTAGCGTTGTCGGTCATTTAGAGTCACCCCGCAATGATGGTAGTTTCTGCGGTCCTGTATTTTTCGAGCGCCGCGGGATCGGGTTCGACACCCAGGCCGGGACCGTCCGGCAGAACGGCCTTTCCCCCGGAATACTCTATGGGTGATGCGATGATATCATCTTCCATCATTATGTGGCCGAAGAGCTCCACGGCGTGGCCCAGCGCGTGGAAGCGCGCGGCGGCCAGGTGCAGGTGCATGGCCGAGGCCAGCCCCAGGGGCTGGTTATGGATCACCACGCCCATCCCCCGCGATTCGGCGACCGCTATGGCCCTAAGCGCCATGGTGAGCCCGCCCGGCCGCTCGGAATTCACGCCGAGCACCCGTACGGCCCCGAGGTCCGCGAGCGCGATGAAGTCCCTCAGCGAAAAACAGCTTTCGTGGGCCATGAGGGGCGTGTCGACGAGCCGCTGGACATACGCCATCCCGGCGAAATCGGAGGCGGCGACGGGCTGTTCGGCGAAATCGATTCCGTACGGTTCGATGGCGCGGATTGCGCGCACCGCAGTCGCCGGCGTATAGGCCTGGTTGTAGTCGACGCGCAGCCGTATGCCGGCGCCGAAGGTCTCGCGGAAGGCGCGTATCCTTTCCACGTCATTTTCGATTTCCGTACCAAGCTTGAGCCTGAAACTGCGATACCCCTCGTCGAAGAACATGCGGCCGATGCCCAGCATTGAAGCGGTTTCCATCAGCGGCACGAGCGCGCAGAGCGGGATCTCGCGAGCGCAGGCGCCTCCTATGAGTTCGCAGACGGAAAGCCCGGCGGTCCTGCCCGCCAGATCGTAGCATGCCATGTCCAGGAGCCCCTTGGCAGCCTCGCTGCGAGCGACATTCGAATCCATCCTGTGGGCGATGCGCTCGACGTTGAAGGGGCTTTCCCCGAGCAGGTAGCGCGACAGAGCGCCGCGTACGATGTCTATGATCTGTCCCGGCGAAGCGCCGGTCTCGGGGAGCCACACGAACACCTCGCCCCATCCAACGCGCCCCTGGTCGTCGTGCAGTGCGCAGACGACGAAATCTCCGCCAAGCCACTCCTCCTCGGCCGGGATGGCCATCCCGAGTCCGCCCGCGGAGCCGGCCAAAAGATCGCGCACGTGCTGATGGAAGGGAACATGGAGGGGGGTTAGGTCGATTCGGGTTATCTTTGAATTATTCATCGTGTTCCTCGGAAGTGCATGGACGTCCGAACATAGTGAGGGGATGACTGACGAATTTGAAAGCAAAAAAAGGAATACAGTACGGCATTTAGCCGCTTGAGCCGGCAGGCATGAATGTTCGGATTACGGAGATATGTACGGCATCAACATTTCCGGCACAAAAACATGCTGGTGTTCGGTTGCGTAAAGTGATATCGAAAAGTATCTACGGGTGCGATTCTGATTGACATTAAAAGTACATATTATACAATGATATTGTATAGAGTGAATAGACAAATCATGTCGATTTAACAGGATGACGCCGGCGTCCGGGGTCTCCGATATTCGAGATGGACATACGAAGGGACGCTTCCGGTGGAAATGAAGCGTCGGTCATAATTTTATCCTGGAGGAACGGAAGATGAGCACGATTAACGTTGGTATAATCGGGTGCGGCCGGATAGCGGACCTTCACTACCCGGGCTACAGGAACAATCGCTACGCCAGGGTGTACGCGGTATGCGACTGCGACGGAGAGATGATGGCGCGGCGAAAAAAAGACTGGAAGGCCGAAAAGGCCTACGCCGATTACCGCGAGCTTCTCGCCGATCCCGCGGTGGATGCCGTCGAAATTCTGACGCCGCAGTTGCAGCACGAGGAGATGGTGATCGACGCCGCGCGCGCCGGCAAGCATATCGCGCTCCAGAAACCCATGACGATCGACCTGTCGAGCGCCGACCGGATGCTCGCGGCCGTCCGTTCCACCGGGAAGGTGTTCCGCATAACCGACAATTATCTGTTCTATCCTCCGGTGGTATTCGCGAAAAAGCTGATCGAGGCGGGCGAGATCGGCGACCCGAACAACATGCGCATCAAGTTCATAAGCGGCGGAAGCGGCGGATGGGCCGTGCCTCCGTCGGCCTGGGAGTGGCGCCTGAAAGAAAGCATGGAGGGGCGCCCCATGCAGACGTTCGACCACGGGCATCATCTGTGGTCGGTGGCGTCTTTTCTGCAGGGAAGGGTCGAGCGCGTCGCGAGCTGGATCGATTCGGTCGACGGTGTCGTCGATTCGCCGGCGGTGGTGATGTGGAAGTGCGAGGGAGGCACCAGGTATGGAAGCTGCGACTACGCGCACGCGGCGGGCCTTACCATCCCGTCCAAATACTACGGAAACGATGAGTGGTTCGAGGTTACCGGAACGCGGGGAATGGTCCTAATCCATCGCTGTACGGGAAACGTCCTGTCGGGGCCGCCGGTGAGCGTATTCGACGGAAAACGCTGGAAACATTTCGCGGATATTAAATCGGACTGGAGCGAGGGATTCATAGGGGCCACGCGAAATTTTATCGCCGCGATACGGGGAGAGGAGAAGCCGATGCTTTCGGGGGAGGCCGGCAGGGAGATGCTGAGGCTCGACCTGGCCATTCAGCGTTCGGCTATGCGCAGGCGCGAGGTATATGTCGACGAAATGGACGCGATTTTCCCCTCGCTGTACGCGTTCAGGAAAAGGCGTTCCGAGATTCGCGCAAATCCGCGACGCCCGAAACGCTTCAGCTTCTTCGGCGGAGGGAACTACTCGGGGTATGCCTCCAGGGCGGTCGAGCTGACGGAGGGATTGATGGAGCGCTTCGACGCGGGCCGCGCCGCCGGATGGAATTCCGTGATCGGTCTCCATCTGCTTGCGGACGGATGCTGCGCGGACGAATTGTTCACCCTCGAAGTAAAGGACGGCGCTGCCCGTCTCTCGCGCGGCGCGATTTCCAGGGACGCGGTACTCGTGGTGAAGGTACAGGCCGGGGTGTGGGCCGCCATGCTGCTCGGCAAAAAGCGCATCGAGATGGCGCTGATTCAGGGGAAGCTGAAGCTCGAGGGGAAGGCCGAGGAGGGCCTCAAGCTGAGGGACGTCTTCGGGCTTTAGCGGGAAAACGGACAACGGTCTTTCGCGTCGGCCGTAGTGTCCGATGCTTGCGGCGCGTGGAACATTTCATACCGCGGTGATTTCAGATCCGTGACTGAAGGCGTCTCTCCGTGTCGCGCAATAATATCAAGAATGAACATGTTCGAATGAGGCGAGGGAAGATCGCGTCATCACGGTCACGGTTTAAACATATCCCCTTCCCGCAATATTGCACCTGGCGTCTTTAAACAATTGGTCAGTGCGACAGATAGAATATACCGTACAGGTGTGGGAAAAATACTTCGCTGAATAACTATTCTTCACATATATACATTCTGGATTCCCGTCATTAATTCCTTGCATAAAACGGACGACATTGAGTTAGTGTAACAAACGGCAGGAACAATTTTCCGGCCGGGTTCCGCAGTCTGACCTCATAAATATTTGCCATGGCCAGAAAGAGAATACTCATAGTCGAAGACGAAACGCTCATCGCGGCGGACATCGCACGACGCCTCGAGAGGCTTGGATACGAGG
>CAZEAH010000009.1:0-17338 GCA_964510075.1 uncultured Leptospirales bacterium
GGTTTCGGTCACTCTCTTCAGCGTGTTCGGCGCGCTCGGCGGGGATCAGCCGCCGCCGGCCGTCCCCTCGATCGTCCGCCGCACGAGCTCGAGGAACTCGGCCGGGTCGTAGGGTTTCTGTATAAAGCCGATGCCCTGTCCGCTGATGCGGTTTCGGTCCACTCCCTCCTCGCTGTAGCCGCTGCTCAGGACGACGCGGGCCCGGGGGTTGTCGGTCCGAATGCGCTCGCAGGCGTCGATACCGCTCATCCTGGGCATGACGATATCGAGGATATAGAGATCTATTCCGTTGCCCTCGCGCCGATGGAGGTCGAGTGCCTCCACTCCGTCGACGGCCGTGAGCACGCGGTATCCCGACTTCCGTAAAATCTTGACGACCATTGTGCGTACCAGTTCGTCGTCTTCGGCGAGCAGTACGGTCCCGGCGCCGCGCGGGTTTTTTTCCCCCGTTTTCGCCTCCCCGGCATGGTTTGCGGAATGAGCCGCGGATGCCGGCAGGTAAATGCGGAAGACGGTGCCGGTTTCGACGGAGCTTTCGAGCTCTATCAGGCCCTCGTGCTGTTTCACGATGCCGTATACCGTGGCAAGGCCCAGCCCCGTTCCCTTCCCGATCTCCTTTGTGGTGAAGAAGGGTTCGAACACGTGCTCGCTCACTCCCTTGTCCATCCCGGTCCCCGTGTCGCTGATACTCAGCATGACATGGTTCTTCATTTTTCCGGACGCGTCGGCGGCCCTCACGTTGGACGTCGCTATCACGATCGACCCGCCGTCCGGCATAGCGTCGCGCGAGTTGACGCAGAGGTTCATGATGATCTGCTCAACCTGGCCCGGGTCCGCGTAAACGCTCCACAGGCCCTCGGCCGCTTCGGTACGAAGCTCGATGTGTTCGCCGATTATCCTCCGCAGCATCCCCGACATGTCGTCGATAATGGCGTTGAGATCGTGATGTTCGCAGCGCATCGTCTGCCGGCTGCTGAAGGCGAGCAGTTGCTTGATGAGGACCGTCGCGCGTTTGGACGCGGAGAGGATCTGTTCGAGTTCCACCGATGAGAGCCTCCCGGCCGAGACTTCCGAAAGCGCGATGTGAGAGAGGCCGATGATGGCCTGAAGTATGTTGTTGAAGTCGTGCGCTATGCCCCCGGCAAGGCGGCCCACGCTCTCCATCTTCTGCGCGTGGATCAGCTGCTGTTCCAGCCGCTTGCGCTCGGTGATATCGATGTTAAACTCGGCCGCGAGCGTACGTCCTCCCTCCTCGAAGGGAATGGTATGCACCTCGACGATCCGGTTGTTCTCCTTTACGAGGACCTCCTCCTTGACCACGGTCCGCCCCGAGCCGATCGCTTCGGGCACTCCGCAGTTGTCACAGGGCGTGGATCTGCCCATGAAGTACTCGAAGCATTTTCTTCCCGTGTAGTCGCCGTAGACCCTGGCCCAGGAGGGGTCCACGTACAGTATGGCGTAGTTTTCGTCGATGATGTCGATGCCGATCTTTGCGACGGTGAGCAGATATTCCAGGCGCTGGTTGTGGCGGCGTATCTCCTCTTCCATCCGTTTCCTTTCGGTGACGTCGGTGAGGAACGAGAGTATGGCGGATTTTCCCTCCCAGTTGATGAAGGCGGTGTTGATCTCGGCCCATTTAACCTGTCCGCCCCTGGTAACGAACCTGAAGGAATAGACCTCCGGGAGGTCCTGCCCCTCGATGCGTCGAAGGTGGTTCTGGACGACGAGGTCCCTGTCTTCCGGATGGATGAGGTCGAGGAACGAGCGTCCCATGAGGTCTTCGATCGGATACTCCGTGGCCTCGGCCATCTTCCTGTTGGCGAAGCGGACCTTCATGTCCTGGAACACGGCGATGGCCTCGTTCGCGTTTTCGACCAGCAGGCGGTACTGCTCCTCGGAATGCCTCAGCGCCTCCTCCGCCGTCTTCCGTCCGGTGATGTCGATGGCGGTCCCGAGCGAGGCGGGTTTCCCCTGGTATTCTATCAGCGCGACGCTCAGCTCGGCCCAGAGGGTTTTGCCCGTCCTTGTGAGGAGCCTGACCTCGTAGCGGTCGGGCACCTTTTCGCCGCGCTGACGCGCGAGGCCGCGCTCCCTGGTGAGCGAACGATAGTCCGGATGCATCACGTTCCAGAAAACCATGCTGTAACAATCGTCCGCGCCGTATTCGAGCAGCCTGGTGAAGGCCCTGTTGACGTATACGAAGCGCTCTCCCTGGATTACGTACACCGGGGCGTTGTTGTGCTCCGTGAGCGTGCGGAATTTGAGCTCGCTCTCCCTCAGCTCGCGCTCAAGCTGGTGGCGGTGGAGGGCCGAATCGATGTTCGATACAAGGTCGTGTTTCTTGACCGGTTTCAGGATATAGCCGTAAGGGCCGGTTGCTCGGGTCTTCCCGATCGTTTCCGCTCCGGCGCTGTCCGCGAGATAGATGAGCGGGATGCCATAGCGGCGGCCTATATGGCCCGCGGTCTCCAGGCTGACTTCGTCACCGGGTATGTGAATATCCATAAGGACGAGATCGGGCCTGTCCGCCTCGATGGCGGCGATGACCGCCTCGATGGGGCCCGACACGGAACGCGTCTCATAGCCCAGTGGGCCGAGGATCTTTTCACAGCGGCGAAGTGTGTCGCGGTCGCCGTCGGCGATGAGGACGCGGGCGCTCATGGCATTCGACGCGCGGGGAATATCGGTGATGTCGGGGGCGTCCGTTTCATCGCGTCGCCGTTCATGATGGCGATATGTTTCGGGGGGCCCGCAGAGGGGCGGAGGCCGTACCGTGACAGTCGCCTGGTATCAATATCGACATGTCCGGTAAATAAATATATCACGTACGCGTTCCTGCTCAGTCCGGGTTCCGCAGCGGGATTGAGATCCGTGCGACGGTTCCGGCGCCGCTCTCGATGGAGAACTCGCCGCCTATCTGCCTGCACAGCGTTCCCACCAGGCTCAGACCGGTCCCGGCGGATTTTTCCAGGCTGAAGCCGTCGGGAAGGCCGTTGCCGTCGTCGGCGATGACAAGCACCGCGCGGTCCTTTTCATTCGCCAGCTTCACGCTGACGGTCCCCGATTCCCTGCCGGAAAAGGCATACTTGGCCGCGTTGGTGAGCAGTTCGTTCAGGATAAGCCCGGCCGGCACCGCCCGCTTGAGGTCGATCCGGACGGACTGCATATCCGTTACGAGCCGTATGTTCTGGCTTTCCAGGGTGAAGGTCGTAAAAAGCGTTCGCGCCAGGCCGGCGAAGTACCGGTCGAGCTCGAGGTGCGTGAGGTTGTCGGCCGAGTACAGGCTCTCGTAGAGCGTCGCCATTGTCTTGATGCGGTTGAGAATCTCATTAAGGACGCGTTTCGCCGGTCCTTCTTCCAGGTTCCGCGCCTCCATCGAGATCAGCATGGAGAGTATCGTCAGGTTGTTCTTTACGCGGTGCTGCAGCTCTTTCAGCAGGATGTTCTTCTCCTGGAGGGAACGTTCCAGCGCGTCTTCGGCATCCTTGCGCGCCGTGATGTCGTTACCGACGCACAGTATGGAGGTAAGGTTGCCGTTCTCGTCGTGGATGGCCCGGTTGGTCCAGGCGACGTAGACCTTGCTTCCGTCGCTTCGCATGTTTTCGTTTTCGTTTCGTACGTATCGGTCGGGGTTTCGCCCTATGTCGGCTATCATGGCGGCCAGGTCCCGGCCCGCGGTGTCGACCGGTGGAACGATCGTGCCGATGACGTTCTTACCCGCGATGTCGTCCCTGGTAAAACCGAAGAACTTCAACCCGAAGTCGTTGAGGTACAGGACCGCGCCGGAAGTGTCCATGTTCAGAATGATGCTGTTGGCGCTTTCGACGATGAGCCGGTAGAGGTCGGCCTTTTTTACAAGGTCGTGTTCGCGGCGCCAGTTACCGAGCGCCGTGTCGATCGCGTACATCAGCGCGGAATTGGTGCAGGGAGGGGAGAGGATGGAAAGGTGCGGCACGAGGGCCGCCCGGGAGCGGTCGCAGTCGGTGATGCTCGACGAAAGCCAGACGATGGGGGCCTGGCAGCGGTCGCGGAGCGAGAGGGCCGCGTCGAGCGCGCTGGAGGGCCCGTTGGAATCCCCCGCTATCACAAGGTCCTGGTTGCGCCCTTCAGCCGTTTTTACGATCCCGTCCCCGTTGGGCGCGACCTCAACGAGATAGTCATTGGATCGCAGCGTATCCACGATAGAGGGTGAGATGTCGATGGTGTTCTTGAGAATTACAATGTGCGCTTTCGGCATACCGCTCCCGTGCGAGCCCTGTCGATTCCCATGCCTCCGAACGGTCCATCGGTCCGGTCGTCCTCCCGAAAACGAGAGGTAACCGCATCCGATTTGTGAACGGATCGGGACGATTGTATATCTCGAGGTCCGGGAGGTCAATACTTTGTATCATTTTATTGTTGACAGTATTCGCGGTATTAATTAACTGAATATACAGTTAATAAGCGAGTGCGGCACACCAATGCGGCAACGACAGAACGCGGAGCTTCGAAAGCCCGAAATACTGAGGAATTTTTATGAAATCCTTGTGGAAGAGGGAATAGAAGGCGCTTCGATCGGCAAAGTGGCGAAGCGGATGGGTATCCATCCCAGCCTCATCATGCACTACTTTTCCACAAAGGAGACCCTGGTCATCGCGGCCGTCGACCATATCGTGCGCGAATACGGCGTTCTGATAGAGAGGATGGAGCCGCGCACAACGGACCCGGCCCGCAGGCTCGAGCGCCTGGCGGACATGCTGGTGGGGGACGAGTGGTACCGCATGACCGAGATCGCCGCCGACTTCTCGGTGATATCCATGAGTTTCCGAAACGCCGAGATCGGCAGGCGCGTGCGGCGGCTGTACGCGCTTTATAAAAAGTTTCTTGCCGGCGAATTCGGTGCCCTGATGGAGGCCGGTCTGATCGACCGGCGTGACCCCGATAGAACTGCGGAGATCGTGATGTCGATGCTCGAGGGATACCGGCATTTCAAGCATTTCTATGTGGGCGACTCGGACGCGGAGTCGTACCGGTCCGACATGAAACGCGCGCTTCTCCGGTTGCTCGGGGCGGGCGGCGGTTGAGGATTGCGTATTACAGATTAAAGATTCAAGATTAAAGATTCAAGATTCAAGATTTTTTAAGCCGGGGCGGGGGTGCCCGCCACTCAAACGGAGGAATCCATGAGCGAAACGCTCGAGCATCTTTTCTCGCCCGTTAGTATCAACACCCTGAAGCTCAAAAACCGCGCGGTCATGCCTCCCATGGGTACCGGTTACGGCAACAGGGACGGCACGGTGAGCGAACGGCTCGTCCGCTATCTGGAGCGCCGCGCGCGCGGAGGGGTGGGCCTTGTCGTCACCGAGGTCTGCGCGGTCGATCCGCGCGGAAAAGGCTTTCCGGCCGAAATTGGGGCCTGGAGCGACGACCATATCCCCGGGCTCGCCGCGCTGGCCGCCGCCGTTCACGCCGCGGGGTCAGCGGTCGCGCTTCAGCTGCACCATGCCGGCAGGGAGACCATGAAGGATTTTATCGGCGCGATGCCGGAGGCGCCCTCCGAGGTGCCGAGCGCCATCCTTCATCAGCCATGCGAGGCCATGTCCGTGGAACGCATCGGCGAGGTGATCGCCGCTTACGCGGAGGCGGCCCGCCGGGCGCGCGACGCGGGCTTCGACGCAGTTGAGGTGCACGGCGCGCACGGATATTTGGTATGCCAGTTCCTTTCGCCGTTTTCAAACAGGCGCACCGACGAATACGGTGGCAGCGACGAAAAGCGCGCGCGCTTCGCCGTCGAGCTTCTCCGCGCCCTGCGGGCGAAGGTCGGGCCTGACTATCAGGTCATCATCCGCGTCTCCGCCGACGAGCTCATCCGCGAAGGCTATGACCTTTCCTATATGAAATGGCTGGCCCCGCGCCTGGTCGAGGCCGGCGCGGACGCGCTGCACGTATCGCTCGGGGTGTATTCCACGCCGGGCAATCTGACCATCGCGTCCTCGGACATGGAAGAGGGGTTCAACCTTTTCCGGACGCGGGAGATCAGGGGACTCGTGGCGGTGCCCGTCATCGGCGTGGGAAGGATCACCGACCCGCGCACGGCCGATGCCGCGATCGAACGCGGCGACGCCGATCTTATAAGTTTCGGCCGCCAGCTTCTGGCCGATCCGGACACGCTGGTCAAGGCGCGCGAGGGCCGGTATGACGACATACGCCGGTGCCTGTCCTGCAACCAGGGGTGCATCGACCGGCTCAATTTCGAGATGCGCTCTGTGACCTGTTCGATCAATCCCGACTGCGGTTTCGAATACCGGCGTACCGGCGAAAAGGCACTCGCGCCGAAGCGCGTGTGGGTGGTCGGTGCCGGTCCCGCCGGGCTTTCGGCGGCGCTCGAGGCCGCGGCGCGCGGCCACAGGGTAACGGTGTTCGAGCGCGAAAAGGAGCCGGGCGGACAGCTTGTATCGGCCAGCCGTCCGCCGCACAAGGAGGGCCTTGCCGGATGGACGCGCTGGGCGCACCGCACGGCCGAAAGGGCCGGTGTGGAGCTTCGCTTCGGGGAGGCGGTAACGGGAGAGAATATCGTCGCGGGAAAACCGGACGCGGTGGTGCTGACCTCCGGCGCGCTTCCCGCGGTCCCCGCCATCCCCGGCATCGACGGCCCGATCGTGCGCGACGCGCGGGACGTGCTTACCGGGAAGGCCGCGCTTAAAGGCCCCGCCGTGGTGCTCGGCGCGGGCTATGTGGGAATGGAGACCGCGGACTTCCTGATGGAGCGGGGCATCGCCGTGACCGTACTCGAGATGAGCCCCGCTCCGCCCGTACCGCCGTATACGGCGCACGGCTACTGGCTGCATCGCAGGCTCAGGAAGGGCGGCAGGCTGGTGCTCGGGGCGCGGGTCGCCTCGGTCGACGCCGATGGAGTGCGCTATGAGATGGAGGGGAAGGTACACATTGAACCCGCGGCCATGGTGGTAACGGCGCTCGGGGCGCGCTCCGAGCGCGGGCTCGAAGAGGCGTGTGCGCGCGCCGGAGTGCACTGCGTCGTCGCCGGCGACGCGGTCCAGCCGCGTCGGCTGATAGAAGCCGTTCACGAGGGCGCAAAGGCCGGACGGGAGCTGTAGGTGCGGGATTCTGACGGAATACGGTGAGGGCCCGATTTCGGGCGCGCGCCGTCCGCGTACAATACAGGAGGAGACCATGGAAAAGCCATTACTGTTCGAGGTCGAAAACGGCGTGGCCGTCATCACGTTCAACCGTCCCGAAAAACGCAACTGTTTCAACCAGCAGCTGCTCGCCATGCTGTACGACGCCATCGACGAGGTTTCGCGTAACGACGCGATCACGGTGGCGATCATCACCGGAAACGGCAAGTCCTTCTGCACGGGGATCGACCTTTCGGTCCTCGGAAAGGAAGACCTGTTCAATCCGCGGGGCGACGGGAAGGAGTACCCGGACGTCATTGGCGCCTGCCGCAAGCCGGTCATCGGCGCGATCAACGGCCACGCCATAACGGGCGGGTTTGAAATCGCGCTCAACTGCGACTTCCTGATCGCATCCGAAAACGCCGTCTTCGGCGACACGCACGCGAAGGTCGGCATACACCCGGGATGGGGCATGACACAGCTCCTCCAGCAGGCCGTGGGCCAGCGCATGGCCAAGCAGATGTCGCTCACCTGCCAGTACATCAACGCCGAACAGGCGCTCCGCTGCGGGCTGGTCAACGAGGTCGTTCCGACCGAGAAACTCATGCCGCGCGCCAGGGAGGTCGCCGCGCAGATCTGCGCGGTGAACCGCGACATGATGATGACCATAAAGGGGGTCATCGAGTACCGCAATACGACCACACTGGAGCGTGCCTACGCCAACGAGCGCGCCGAGTTCCGGAAGTGGGTGGAGAAGATGTCGGAGATGATGAAGCCGAAATAGGGGCCGCAATCCCGGCGCCCCGCGGCGCACCGTGACGCCCGAAGCCGAACGAAAAGGAGACCATTGCCATGGCGCAGAAATTTTTCAGCGAACGGAACCTTCGTTTCACCCTGTACGACGTCCACGACGTCGCCTCCCTGTGCGGCACCGCGTACTACGCGGACCATGGAAAGGAAACCTTCGATATACTTCTCGACACGGCGAAGAGGATCGCGACCGATCATATGTACCCGTATTATACGGAAATGGACAAGAAGCCTCCGCGCTTCGAGGACGGCCGCATACTGGTCCATCCCTCGGTAGGGGAGTACCTGCGAATAGCGGGCGAGGGGGGATGGATCAACGCTGTCTTTCCGTACGAGATGGGAGGCCAGCAGATACCCGCGTCGGTATTCTTCGCCTGTCAGTTCATGATGGCCGCGGCGAACTACTCCCTGAGCGTCTATCCGGAGCTCACCGCGGGAGCGGCGCGGCTGGTCTATTCGTTCGGCTCGAAGGGGTTGCAGGCCGCCTATGCCGACAGGATGGTGACCGGCAGGTGGCAGGGCACCATGGCGCTCACCGAACCGGAGGCCGGGAGCTCGCTCGGCGACGTGGCCACATCGGCCGAGCCGACTCGGGAGGGCCACTACCTGATCCGCGGGCAGAAGACCTTCATCTCGGCCGGCGACCACGACCGGGCCGAGAACATCGTGCACCTGATGCTCGCGCGCGTCAAGGGCGCCCCGGCGGGGGTAAAAGGCCTTTCCCTCTTCGTCGTGCCGAAGATGCGCGTGGAGGCCGACGGGTCACTCCGCTTCAACGACGTCAACTGTACGGGCTGCTACCACAAGATGGGCTACCGCGGCGCGCCGATCGCCCAGCTCAGCATGGGTGAGGAGAACGACTGCCGGGGGTACCTGGTCGGCGAGGAGGGGAAGGGCCTTTCGTACATGTTCCAGATGATGAACGAGGCGCGCATCGGCGTCGGCATGGGAGCGACCGCCATCGCCACCGCGGCCTATTACGCTGCTCTCGATTACACGCGTGTGCGCCCTCAGGGGCGGAGAATAACCGAGAAGGACGCTGCCGGGCCGCAGATTCCGATCATCGAGCACGCCGACGTCCGGCGCATGCTCCTGAGGCAGCGCGCGATCGCGGAAGGCGCGCTCTCCCTCATGATCTACGCCGGGAAGCTCGTCGACCTGCACCTTTCGGGCGAGGGGGAGGCGCGCGAACGGAGCGCGCTCCTTCTGGACTTCCTCACGCCGATCGTGAAGAGCTATCCTTCCGAGATGGGCATCGTCGCGACGAGCCAGGCCATTCAGTGCCTGGGAGGCTACGGCTACAGCGACGAGTTCCCGGTGGAGCAGTACATGCGCGACGCGCGCATTCATCCGATCCACGAGGGCACGACGGGCATTCAGGGCATGGACCTCCTGGGCCGCAAGGTGACCATGAAGAACGGAAAAGCCTTCGGCCTGTACCTGGAGGAGGTCGCGCGGACCGTCGCGGAGGCGAAGGCGCTCCCCGCCCTGGCGGGATGCGCGGCGCGGCTCGAGGAGGCCGTAGAGCTCCAGAAGAAAGTTACCGCCACGCTCGTCGGGTACGCGCTGAAGGGAGAGGTCGACCGTTTCCTCTCCGACGCGACGCCGTACCTTGAAATGGCCGGCACGGTCTGCATCGCCTGGCAGTGGCTCATGCAGGGGGTCGTCGCACAACGCGCGCTGGAGGCGGGCGCGCCGGGCGACGGACGCACCTTCCTGGAGGGCAAGCTCTTCACCATGCGCTATTTCTTCGAGTACGAGCTTCCCGTCGTCGACGGGCTCGCGCGGAGGCTTTCAAGCGCGGACGCCGTAACCATCGAGATCGGAACGGAGCATTTCGATGATTGAGGGGGACTTCAGGCCGCCGTGGTATCTCAGGCCGGCCTTCCTGCAGACGGTTCTCAACTCGAGCGCGTTCCGGAACCCCCGTTTCACCGCCGTCGAGGCGGTGGAGGAGGAGATGATCGTGGACGCGGGAGGGGGAGTCCGCCTGCAGGGCTTTCTGTCCCGGCGGCGCGGCGGGGCCGCGAGGGGCCTTGTCATCATCCTTCACGGCTGGGAGGGGAGCGCCCGCTCGGCATACGTTATCGGTACGGCGGAATACCTTTACGCGCGCGGCTACGACGTGTTCCGGCTCAATTACCGCGACCACGGCGACAGCCATCATCTCAATGAGGGCCTTTTCCTCGGCACCCTCATCGACGAAAACTTCGCCGCCGTGCGGTACGCCGCGGGCCTTGCCGCGCGCTCCTTCCTTGTCGGCTTTTCACTGGGCGGAAGTTTCGCCGTCCGCATCGCCGCGTGCTGTGCGGGCGAGCCGGTCGCCGGCCTTCGCCGTATCGTGGCCGTCAACCCGCCGCTCGATCCGATGGCCAGTACCCTGGCCATAGACCGCACGCTCCTGGTCCGCGCCTACTTTCTCAGGAAATGGAAGCGGTCGCTCCGCAGAAAACAGGAGCTGTTTCCGGAACTCTATGATTTTTCCGATATGCTGCGCATGAACAGCTGTATGGATATCACCGAGGCGCTGGTCCGCCGCCATACGGACTACGCCGATGCCGCCGACTACTTCGGCCGGTACACGCTCACCACGGGATACATCGAGCGTGCCGGCGCGCCGCTCACCGTGCTGATGTCACGGGACGATCCGGTCGTACCGGCGGCGGACTTCAGGTCGGTACGCACGAACGCTCTCGGCCGCGTCATCATGCAGAAATACGGCGGGCACTGCGGCTATATCGACGGACCGCGCCTCGGCTCGTGGTACCTTCCCATGCTGGAGCGCTGGTTTTCGGAATAATGTCGGTGGCGCGATTGTGCGCTCAATTTCAAATTATTGACATTAATCCGCACCGGGATTGACAAATTCAAAGGGCCGTCCCACAATGTCGCCCGAACACTATAAAGAACTCCGGCACGCCCTATGATCTCCGTTCTGTCCATTTTCCGCAAAAAGTATCCTGTAACCCTTCCCGCCGATCGGCATGCCATGTCGAGGGGATCGATCGATCCCGAAGTCCTCGAGATCATGGCGCGTCTGCGCCGCAGCGGCTTCAAGGCCTACCTTGTCGGCGGGTGCGTAAGGGACCTCCTGCTCGGCAAAAAGCCCAAGGATTTCGACATTGCCACCGACGCCCGCCCGCGGCAGGTCAAGCAGCTCTTCCGCCGCTGTTTTCTCATAGGGCGGCGGTTCCGGCTCGCGCATGTTTACATCGGCCGCGACCGCTTCGTCGAGGTGGCGACATTCCGCGCCGCGGTCGACCCGGACGAGGTGAAGGACGGGGGGCGCTACGCCGCGAACAACGTGTTCGGGTCGATCGAGGAGGACGCTCAGCGGCGCGACTTCACGGTGAATTCGCTGTATTTCAACAGCGCCGACTCGTCGGTGGTCGATTACACCGGGGGCCTCCGCGATCTGGATAAAAAGCTCCTTCGGTCCATCGGCGATCCGGAGAAGCGCTTCGCCGAGGACCCGGTACGCATTATCCGCGCGGCCCGATTCTGCGCCCAGCTCGATTTCCAGCCCTCGGCCCGCGACCTCAGGGCGGCGCGCTCGTGCGCGCATCATATCAGGGAGGCCAACGACCAGCGTCTGCGCGAGGAGCTCTTCAAGATACTGCGCTGCGGCGCGTCGGAAGGAACGATGCGCAACCTCATCCGCTTCGGCCTGCTCGGCGAATGGCTGCCCGAGCTCGCGCCGGAACGTTACCACAACGCCCTTTTCGCCCGCCTTGCGGCGGTGGACCGACGCCGCGCAAAGGGAGAGGATCTTCCGCTCTCTGTCCTCGTCACCGCGCTTCTTTATGATCTCTTCGTGGAGGCCACGGGCACATCGGGGGGCAGGCAGTCGTTCCAGGACTCGTATATCTTGCTCAAAGAAAAGTTCGGCGAAATGGCGATGAAGATGCGCCTGCCCCGGCAGGAGTGGGACAATATCTGCAATACCGCCGCGCGCCAGATGATTCTCATGCAGCCGGGCGGCGGCAGGAACTGGAAGAAATTCGAGAAGAAATTCGCCGGGAACGCCTACTTCCCTCACGCCATGCTTTTTTTCGAAATACTGGTGGAGGCCACGGGCCGTCACGGCGAACAGCTCGCCTACTGGCGGCGGTTCGCGTCCCCGGCGGGCGAAACCATCGGCGCCAGACCGGCTGCGCCCGCGGGCGAGAGGAGTGATCGAAAGCCTTCGTTGAAGCCGCTGGCGGAATGTGCCGATCCGACGGAAATCCCGAAACCGAAGAAGCGCCGCCGTCCCCGAAGGCCGCGCAAGCGTCACCCACAGCAGCAACCGCCTATCGGCGGGCCCGCGGCGTAAATCCTCCCGGCCTTCCCTTTACCGGGGAGGATTGGTCCTCTCCGGTCTTGAGTCCGTTGGTGCGGAATCTCGTCGCTCAATTAAAAATCTTGAATCTTAAATCTTGAATCTCAAGTCGTTCCCTCACCAGCGCGGCCTCCGCTCGAGAAGCGCCCGCGTATCCGCGGCGCACAGCGGCGGCGAGAACAGATACCCCTGCCCGTAGTCGCAGCCCATCTCTCTCAGCATCGTCAGGTGCTCCTCGGTCTCGACGCCCTCGGCAACAACGAGCTTGCCGAGGTTGTGCCCGAGGTCGATTATCGTCTTCGTAATGACGTGGCTTTCGTCGTCCACCCCCATCCACCTGATAAACGACTGGTCAATCTTGATGACGTCCATGGGGAAATGGCGCAGGTAGCTCAGTGAGGAGTAGCCGGTGCCGAAGTCGTCCATGTACAGCCTGAAGTCCATCGACTTGAGCTTTAAAAGCATCATGTTCGCCGACTCCATATCGGCCATCAGGGCGCTCTCGGTGATCTCGAAGCGGATGTTTTCGTGAGGTACGCCGCTCCGGCGGACGATATCGTCGATCTGCTCGGCGAGCTCCGGGTGGATGAACTGCACGGTGGAGAGGTTGATGGATACGGTAAGCGGGCCGGCATCCGCGCAGGTGTCGCTCCACTCCTTCAGCTGTCCGCAGGTCTTCTCGATCGCGATGAATCCCAGCGAGAGGATGAGTGCCGATTCCTCGGCGAAGGGGATGAATTCCGAAGGAGGAACGTATCCGCGCTCAGGGTGCTTCCAGCGGATGAGCGACTCGAAGCCGGTTATCCCTCCGGCCGTCAGATCGACGATGGGCTGGTAGAACATTTCAAACTCGTCTTGCTCTATCGCCTGGATGAGGTCCCGCTCCAGTTCGATCTTGGCCTGCGCATGAGGAGACGGCATTCCCCCGTTTTCCGCGCGCGTTCCGGTTTCGTCGACGAGTTTGCGCGCGCCGTGGGATTTGCGGAGCATCCGGGTCCGGTGGATGGAGTCCTGGAGCGAGGAGACGATGAAATCGACCAGCTGCCGCTTCCCCATCTCGATCGTCCCGGCTCCTTTCCCGTGTGGTACGAGAAGGCTTAGCTTTTCGTCGCTTTCCGGAGGGTGCGTTTTCCCGGCGCGGATAATGTCCTCTATGCGCCTGAGCAGCGAGCGTTTGCCGTAGGGAAAATTGAGAAAATGCCCCATGCCGCATTTAAGGCAGGTGAGAAGGTATTCATAATTCGCGCTTGCGGGGACGACGACGAGCGACGGAACGTCCGCGACGATGCGCAGATCCCCGGGAGAACAGCGTCCGGCAATGGATTCGTCGAGCTGGTAAATCACCAGGTCCCAGTCCGCTTCGCCGTCGCTTTCGGCCGGGCTGCCGAACACTCTTTCGGTTACGGCAAAATCGTGCGCCCGCAGCAGGAGGGCAAGCCGTGTGCCTCCTGAGGACGGGGGTCTGAGTATAAGGATGTTACCGCGCGGCATCGCATGCTCCACGGTCAGTATGGCCCGGACTGGAACTGAGCCGTCCACTTATTGAACGCACGGTCCGTGAAAAATGTCAAATACAAGAAAGAAGGGATAGCGAACGGCGGCCCGTACATGTCCCGTTTCAACCATGAAAAATCGCTTGTTAACGGTATCATGATGGTGCATGACGTGTGTGCGCATGAATGGTGCGGAGAGGCAACCGGGGTTCGCGCGAGACTCGTTCATGTGGCCGGAGGAAAGCCAGGGTGAAAAATAGAAAACGACCGCCGCGCCCCGACGATGGATCCCGCCGGGCGGGCGCTCAAACGAAGAACGGCAGCGCGTCGGATTCTCCCGATCACGCGACCGGAGACGGGGCTTCGGACCTCGAGCGGCGCTCATTCGTCCTGCTTCTCGCCGCGGTGAGCCTGCTCTTCGTGTATATGCTCGGACCGTTTCTGGAGCCGGTCTTCTGGGCATGTATTATCGGGATCGTCTTCCAGGGGCCGTACGGGTTCGCGCTCAGACGATCCGGAGGGCGGGCGAATCTCGCCGCCCTCGTTACGCTCCTGGCCTGCGTGACACTCGCGGTCGTTCCCGCGCTGCTTGTTCTGGGGTCCTTCTTCCGCGAGGGCGCCGCTCTCTATGGGCGCCTCCAGTCCGGCCATGAAAATATCGGCGCGTATGTGGACGGCGTTCGCGGGGCCTTCCCGGCCATTCAGGGCGCCCTCGACTCGCTGGGGGTGAGCATCGAGGATATGAAGGAGGGAGTGGCGAGCGCCGCAATGACCGTTACCCGATATATCGCGCAGAACACCGTGCTGATAGGGCAGGGTACGCTGCGCTTCTTCATAAGTCTCGCCCTCATGCTCTATCTGTCGTTTTTCACCCTCCGCGACGGCCGGCGGCTGGTCGCTCTTCTTGGGCGTGCCCTGCCGTTCGGAGACAGGCGCGAGCGTCTGCTGTTTTCCAGGTTCGCGGAGGTAACCAGGGCGACGATAAAGGGGAACCTGGTGGTGGCCGTCATTCAGGGAGTGCTTGGGGCCGCCATCTTCTGGCTGCTCGACATCCGGGGAGCGCTGTTCTGGGGCGTGGTTATGACGGTACTTTCGCTCATCCCCATGGTCGGGGCCGGACTCATCTGGGGGCCGGTCGCGGTTTACCTGTTCGCAAGCGGCGCCTGGGCGTCCGGGGTGATCCTGACGGTGTTCGGTGTGGGCGTGATCGGGCTTGTCGACAATCTCCTGCGTCCCGTCCTCGTCGGCCGCGACACGAAACTGCCCGACTACCTGGTTCTGCTTTCCACGATCAGCGGATTCGCGATGTTCGGCATGAGCGGCTTCGTCCTCGGACCGGCGGTCGCGTCGCTGTTCGTTGCGGTATGGGAAATATTCATTCTGGAATGTATCGCGCCGCCGCCGTCAATGGAACGACAGGGACACGGTGAAAAGTAACAGTCGGGCTCGGACTATACCATTCGGCGAAACGCGTTTTTCGCGGAACGCCGTCCCGCCCGGTCTACGGCAGGCGTGTGGCCGGCGCTATTGTCGGGAACCGTGAACATGCGGGTATCAACACCCGGGTCGTTTTACCGGGAGTCCGCGGGATGGCGTGATCGACCGTCGTTGAAATCCGACGGAACGCCGCCCGGCGGCGTGAATCTCAGGGTGAAACTGAACCCGTTCCCGGTGCCGATGGAATGCTGTCCTTTGAGCTGGGCGGCAAGTCTGCTGATTATCAAAAGGCCGAGCGTTCTGGCCCGCGATGGGTCGTAGGCATCCGGGAGGCCGGGGCCGTTGTCCCTGTAGTGTAGAGTGATTTCGTCGCCCTCTCTCTCGACGGAAATATCTATTGTGGGCCCGGCGACGTCCGTAAACGCGTACTTGAGTGAATTGGTCAGCAGTTCGTTTACGATCAGCCCGCACGGAACGGAGATTTTTGATTGTACCGGAAAGTCCCCTCCGGTGCAGGAGAGAGAGATGGTTCCGTTTCTGAAAGTCTTCACCATATAACCGGCGAGATCCGCGATATAGCTTTTCAGGGAGATGTGGTCGATGTCGGAGCTCCGGTACAGCCGGTCGTGTATGAGTGAGATCGCGGCGATTCTCGAGTGGATGTCGCGCAGCACCGAGTCCAGTCCCGCGTCATCGAGACCCATGTGCGACTGGAGGGCGAGCGTGCTGATGAGCAGATTGAAATGGTTCTTGATATTGTGATGGACTTCCCGCAACTGCAGGTCCTTACCCTCTATGCATTCCCTGGCCTGCTTGTAGAGCAGTGTCATTTTGAGGTCGTTTTGAATGATCTCGCGAAGTGACTCCAGAAGCTCTCGCTGTAAATCCGTGTAGCGGTTCTCGCCGTTGTCGAGCATGCAGAAGGTGCCGAATACCTCGCCGTCGGGCCACAGGATGGGCACGCCCATGTAAGAAACGAGGTTGAAGGGTACGCTTGGATTGTCCTTCCAGCTTTCGGATTTGAGCGCGTCGGGCAGAACAAGCCGGTCCCTGATGCCGGCGACGTTTTCGCAATACCATCCGAGGCCCAGGTTGAACTTGTCGCCGGCAGTGAATACATTGCCCTCGGTTGCGCTGGATAGAAATACCTCGAGGTGTCGCTCGCTCAGGCGGGTGATGAGTCCCGTCGGCACACCGATTAATTTCGCCGCCAGGTCGAGTATTTTCTGCCATTTTTGCTGTGACTCTTCCGGGATCTCCGGCTTGTCCTCCGAGGTTATCGGAACGAGCACCTCTTCCTCAGAGGAGACGGTTTTTACCTTTGCGTATTTCATCGTCTATTGCTCTTTGCATAACAGCGTAGCCGTGAAATCGGCATAGATCAAGTGCAAAACCATGGATTCCCCGCTATCAGGGCGCGTCGTTTCATCCTCCGGCGATCCTGTCGAGTCCGAAGCGCCGGTAGAGGATGCGGTCGAGCAGCGACTGCGGGAGGATCCACTTGAGGAGAGGGAGCTTCCGTGATTCGTTCCCGACCCGCAGTACGCCGTTTTTCCCCGCGGCCACGGCGTCGAGTATGCGACGCGCCACATCCTCCGCTTCCGTTGGACGTTCGAGATGGGTTTTCGCGCGGGCCACGATCGCGTCCGCCATGGCACGGTAGCGCGAGGACTTCCGCCGGAACCTCCCCAGCTCTTTCGCCGCCGACATGCCCCAGTTGCTTCTGACCGCTCCCGGCTGTACCGTTATCACTCGTACGTTGAAGGGAAGAAGTTCCACGCGCAGCGAGTCGGACCAGGCGTGCAGCGCCGCCTTTGACGCGCAGTACGCGCCCGCGAACGGCGTGGCGAGCACGCCGGAGACGCTTCCCATGTTCACAACGACGCCCGATCGCGGTCCATCATGTCCGGAAGAACCTCGCCTGCGAGCGCGGCGGCGCCGAAGAAATTCGTCTCGAACTGCCGGCGCAGGTCGTCCGCGGTAAGCTCGGCCGAGGGGCCTATCACGCCTATCCCCGCGTTGTTTACAAGCACGTCGATGCGCCCCAGTATTTTCAGCGCGGTTTTAACGCACGCTCGAATCGACGCGGCACTGCGCACGTCGCAGGCGCCGGTATGCATTCCCTCCCTTTTTAAAAAACCGGCTTCCTTTGAGGTCATCGC
>CAZEAH010000010.1:0-17269 GCA_964510075.1 uncultured Leptospirales bacterium
GTGAAGAGAAGCGTGGCTTTAGAAAGAAGATTCAGATCGCCATTTCGCAACGACGTTCCTTATCATGACGGCATTCAAGTCCCATTTGTACTGACGGGAATTGTTTTTCAAGAGTGTGCGGTCAGCAAGTCAGTTTTCAGCGAGAAATAAAGATTCGAAATTCCGCAGTCTTTATGCCGAATGTCTTTCGCGATATTCCTTCGGCGACAAACCTGTCATTTTTTTGAATGTTACGTTGAAGGATGTTTTCGAGCTGAATCCCACCTCGAAGCAGACCGTGATGATGCTTCGCTCCGGTCTCTCGACGAGCAATCGCATGGCCTCTTGCACCCGGAAGGTGTTCACGTAATTTCGAAAATCCGTCTTGATGTTCTCATTGACCAGCCGGGAAAACTGATGGGGGGTGAGAAGAAGTCGCTCCGCCACATCCTTCATGCGAAGGTCCATGTCGCGGTATAGCTTTTCCTGCTCCATGAGTTCGGCGAGACGCTCGTTCACGGCCCGCTGGTCGATGCCCTTCATAATTGTTCGCTTATATCGGGTCTGGCGCATCTCTGTGACAAATAGTTTAAAGAAATCGGAAAAGCGGTTTTTAAACAGGAAATAGATTATAAACTGGAAACTGATGCCGGAGGCGCCCAGGATAATGAATTCCCTGTTAAGGGTAATAAAAAAGAGGCATGCTACTCCCGTGGACCCGATAACGATCCCCGACATCAGTATCGAAAACAAAAGCGGTCGTTTGTTATCGCTCTGCCGCAATGAGACGATCTCGTTGTAGAGGATAATCACCGAGTATATGATGTATACCGCAAGACATGCGAAGAGAACGTAAACAAGCCAGTGGTTCAGCGGGTCCGTGAAAAAGTCATTGTAAATGGCATGCTTCCGGTCGGCAGAAATCGTTAGCAGAAATAGTTCCAGCGCAAGCAGGGGGATGAGAGGCAGGAAGGGGATTTTGAGGGCCAGGGGTACCTTCCGCTCCGAATACACAAGCGCATGGTAGCGGATATGATCGAGCGGGCCGCTGATATAGAGAAACGTAAAAAAAAGGAACAACAGCGAGGGATATCGCTCGTACAGACCGAAACCGATCACCGCCATCTGTCCCATGAGGAGGCTCACTATCAGGCCGCGTACGAACCTGAAATAGCTGCGCTGGTTTTTCGAGTGCCCCGTAATGTGTTCGATGGCGGTGAACACACCCAGCACCACGCCCGAGATGATAATCACCGCCAGGATTGCATGGGTCGTTGTCATGATATGTTCCCCGACATCACACCCGTATGCTCGATGAATACGCGTCCCGCAACAGCGCGGAGAACGTGAAAATGTCTATTTGGTACAGGAACCGGTGTTCCGAGTCAATGGTATTTCGACGAGGGGAAGGCTTTTGGTTGCTTTATGGCCGGCGGCGGCCGGTCCGGGCCCGTGCCGCCGGAAAATAATGCTAAAAAACAGGTAAAAACGGTTCATGATTATAATTGTGAACGACACCCGCCTGGAATTTACTATTTAATCCGATGTATAAGGATGATCTGACGAAATTCATGCCGACTGACCTGCATTCGCTGGAAGCATGCCCGGCAAAACCTTTCATAGCGGAGGCCCCATGGGAAAGAACATGTCGCGACGCGAAATGCTCGAGAAGTCACTGAAGTTCGGGGCCCTCGCCGGCGGTGCGACCCTGCTGGGAGCCGGCGCCTACAGTCTCATGAGAACACATCCCATAGAGGAACTGTACGGCACGTATCCGGACAGCGCCGCCGACCACCCCCTCGAGATAACGGACCCCAACGCTCCGAAACCAAACTTCATCATCATCTACTGTGACGACCTGGGGTACGGCGATCTGGGCTGTTACGGCAACCGGGTGATACGCACGCCGAATATCGACGGTCTCGCCCGTGCCGGCACACGGTTTACCGATTTCAACACCTGCGCCGCCGTGTGCGGCCCCTCCCGGGCCGGTCTTCTGACCGGGAGGTACCCATTCCGCACGGGGATCATCGGCAACGTGTATCCGGAGGGAGAGTCCCGCGGCGTGGTACTGGTCAGAAAGCTCGCTAACGTTTTCAGGTCACTTGGCATTGTGGACGTTCGCGAGGATTTCACGGCGAGAGGCATCTCCCGCCACGAAATCACCCTTGCCGAGGGTCTGAAGCGTGCCGGGTACCGCACCGGGATGATCGGCAAATGGCATCTCGGTGACTACAGCAGGCAGCCGGAGTTCAATCCCCGGCGTCACGGATTCGACAGCTACTTCGGAGTACCCCACAGCAACGACATGTTTCCCTGCCCCCTCTACCGGAACGAGCGGATGCTAGAGGCCGATATCGGCACCAACCAGGCGAGGCTTACGGGTATGTACACCGGGGAGGCGTTGAAGTTCATCGACGAAAGCGGCAATCGCCCGTTTTTCCTGTACCTGGCCCACACCTTCCCGCACCAGCCCCTGTACGCGTCGGAGCGATTTGCGAACAAATCAAAGGGCGGCGCCTTCGGCGACGCGGTGGAGGAGATCGACTGGAGCGTGGGGGAAATTGAGGCGCTCCTGGGAAGAAAGGGCCTGGACCGCAACACGATGATCATCTTCACCAGCGACAACGGCCCCTGGTACGAAGGAAGTCCCGGGATATACCGCGGAGGCAAGGGCCAGAGCTACGAAGGCGGTTTCAAGGTCCCCTTTATCGCCAAGTGGCCGGGCAGGATACCCGCGGGCCGTACCAGTAACGTGCCGCTCATGAACATCGACCTTTATCCGACATTTTTCAATCTGGCGGGCGTGGGCCTTCCCGGGGACCGCGTAGTGGACGGTAAAAACGCGTACGATGTGTTCACTGGAAGGCAGCGACAGTCTCCCCACGAGGCTATCTACTATTACCACTATGATCTCATCGTGGGACTGCGTATGGGCCGCTGGAAATACATATCGAAAATGAACCGGTTCGTATGGCCCACACCCCTGGACGCCGCTCCCGTTACGAACAGTCTGGGGCGCAAGACGCTGGGCTACAGGTGGCCCCTTCTCTATGACCTGGAGAACGATCCCGGGGAAAACTATAACGTTATAAACGCCTACCCGGAGGTGGCGGAGAAGCTCAGGGCGGCCATGGAAGACTGGCGACGCGCCGCCGACAGAAATCCGCGCGGCTTCGGAGTGCGGATATCCGGCACGGAGCATTATAAAAACGGTTGATGATTATTATTGTGAACGACTGGCCTGAATTTTCGTGCACACTATACGACAGATGCGTGCAAAAATTGGAGCCGCCCGTAACGGGCCGGTTGATCCTTCTGATAATTCATGAGAGTGCGGGAATACCATGAAACGCTTTATTGAAACCTGTAAGGATGGAAAATTCGATGTTATCGTAATCGGCGGCGGCATCACGGGCGCTTCGGTGGCATATGAAGCCGCGTCCCGCGGTCTCAGCGTCGCGCTGTTCGAAAAAAGAGATTTCTCCTGGGCAACCTCGGCCGCAACATCGAAAATGATCCACGGCGGGCTGCGCTACCTGGCGAACGGCGAGTTTGGCCTGGTGCGCGAGTCCCTGCGGGAACGAAGGGTGATGGAAAACATCGCGCCCAACTTCGTCTATCCCATGCCGGTGATGATACTGCATCGCACAACACCCCTCAAGAACAGAAAGTGGATCGTGAAGGTCGGGATGCTGATCTACGATCTTCTTTCCTATGACAAAAACCTCACCTGGGACAGGAGCAAGCGACTCTCGACGCATCGCACCATTTCAAAGGAAAAGTCTCTGCTTCTGGAACCCGGCGTGCCCCCGGAAGGGCTGACCGGGGCGTCGGTTTACTACGACTGCGAAAGCATCTTTCCCGAAAGGCTAACCCTGGCGTTCATTAAGTCCGCCGTGGCGTACGGCGCTCGTGTTTCCAATTATTGTGCGGTGGAAGGTTTTCTCTCCGGCGGTAACCATACCATCGAGGGTGTGAAGGTGCGCGACCTCCTGAGTGATAAAACATCTTCCGTAAAAGGAAGCGTCACCATCAATTGCGCCGGTCCCTGGGCCGACCTTGTGCTGGGTATGGCCGGTTCCGGGAGCACTGCCGCTTCTCTCAGGAGGTCCGAGGGCATACACATCATCACCTCTAAAAAACTCATATCGGGGAAGCACACCGTGGGGGCCGTGACTCACTCCGGGCGATTTTTTCTCTCGCCCTGGCGCGGCCATACCCTGATCGGGACGACCGATAAGCCATACCGCGGAGACCCGGACAGGTACCGCGTCACCAGGGCCGGTATCATGGAACTGATCGGCCATGTCAACGACGCCTTCGGCGAAGGCAGCCTGCAGTATGCCGACGTGAAACACGCCTACGGCGGCCTTCGTCCACTGGTTGAAGACCAGACCGAGGAGACCTACAGTTCTTCCCGTAAATATGAAATCTATGACAACAGGAAGGACGGCATCGACGGGCTCGTCACCGTGGAGGGCGGGAAATTCACCACGAGCCGCAATCTTGCGGAGCAGTGCGTCAATTGTGTGGAACGCAAGCTGGGACGAAAGGTCACTCGCTCAATCACGAAAAACCGCTATCTCCATGGATGCGCCATCAAAGACATCGAGGCCTTTCTCGAGAGAGTGAAAAACGACAACAGGGATTTCGGCGCTCCCACGCTGGATTACCTTGCCCGTCATTACGGTACCGAATACGGAGAGGTGCTGAAAATAGCCGGGGAGAACGCGGAGCTTTCCCGAAGCGTCAACGCCGACGGCGAGATCCTCGCCCAGGTCGCGTACGCTATCCGCCATGAAATGGCTCGTACCCTGTCCGATGTTCTCATGCGCCGAACGGGCATGGGCACCCTGGGACATCCCGGCGATGACGTGATTGAAAAGGCGGCCCTTGTCGCGGCCGGGGAGCTGAACTGGGGCAGGAAGCGCATGGACAGTGAGATTGCCTCGGTCTCAGAGACACTGACGCTGCCGAAAAACTGATACCGCGGAAAAGAACTATAAGGAGAACACTATGGCCGAAAAAAAATTTATACCCGAGTGGACAAGCACTCCGCCGTTGCCGGGCAGCTACAGATCTATCGCGAAACAGGGCGCGATGGATGAAATCAAGCTCCCCTCCGAAAGATATTACAAGCTTCTTAAAGGTGAGCTTGGAGTGGATGACTCCTACTTTTCAGGAAAACGCAATGACGGTAATATGCCGGTGCGTCTCGACGCGGAGGTCGATGTTCCCGGGGATGTGGTTGATGCCCTGGTGAAGATTTCCGGTTCGGTAAATGTCCGGAGTGATTCTTACAGCCGTGTCAAGTACAGCCATGGCAAGCTCCAGGAGGAGATGTTCAACCTGAAAAGAGGAGTCGTCCACGAAGCCGCCGGTGTAGTGGTCCATCCTCGTGACAAGGAAGAAGTCAAAGAGATCATTCACCTCTGTGACTCGAAAGGCGTCGCCGTCAATGTCTATGGCGGAGGATCGAGCTGCAACAAGGGTTTCCTTCCCGAGAGAGGGGGCGTGACCCTGGTGATGAACACCCACATGAAAAGGGTCCTGGAAGTGAACGAGAAGAATCATACCTGCCGGGTCCAGGCCGGCTGCATGGGCCCCGATCTGGAGAACGCGCTGAACAACGCGCGCACGCTGTACGGCACCACCCATGCCTTCACCTGCGGCCATTTCCCGCAGTCTTTTGAAATTTCCAGCGTGGCGGGATGGTCCATGGCCCTGGGCAGCGGCCAGGCATCGACCTATTACGGCGATGCTGCCGACCTGGTGCTCGCCATGGAGGTCGTTACGCCCGCGGGAGTCATCAATACCAGTGATTACATCAGCACCGCCACGGGTCCGAAGGTAGTTGAAATGATGAAAGGCAGTGAAGGCGTTTTCGGCGTGTGCGTGGAGCTGACCATCAGAATATTCCGCCACATGCCCGAAAACCGGAAATATTTCGGCTATATCTTTCCCGACTTCGAGTCGGCCGTCAACGCCACGCGGGAGATAATCCAGGGTCAGTTCGGGCTGCCGGCGGTCCTTCGCATATCCGACGCGAAAGAGACCGAGCATGCCTTCGAGCTCTATCCCGTTCCCTCGATGGTTGAAAGTTTCCTGAAAATGCGCGGTTTCAAACCGGGCAGACGATGCCTGTGCCTCGGTACCGTGGAAGGGGAAAGGGAGTTTACGGCCCTGGTGCGGAAAAAAATAGGTAGAATCGCGCGGCGCTTCGGCGGTATGAGCACCACGGGATATTCGGCGAAGGAATGGTACAAGGACCGCTACAAGACATTTTACATGGCGGAAGCGGTAACGGATTACGATATCATCCTCGACACCGTGGAAACACCGGTGCGGTGGGACAATATTCACGAAATACACCGAAAGGTCTACGAGTATGCCGACTCCGTTCCGGGTACCATGTGCATAAGCCACGCGTCACACTTCTATCATTCCGGCACAAATCTCTATTTCATTTTCGGCGTCAGGGGAAATGTCGATGATTACATGGCCTACCGCTCCGGCCTCATCGAGGCAATGGTGAACGCCGGCGGCTCCTGCAGTCATCACCACGGTGTCGGCAGGCTTATGGCCCCCTGGATCGGTCGGTTTCTCGGGAAAGAGGAGTTGGGTGCCATAAGGGCCCTGAAAAAATATTTCGACCCCGGCAATATATTGAACCCGGGACATCCCCTGGGGACGGATTCGCCGGTCGATTGAAAATCCCATGTGCAGCAATGCATGGCAGAGTCGTCATAGCCCGTCAGGGCGCGCGTTTTCGAAACGACTCGCCCGACGGCCTTAGAGCCTTCACAGGAGTATTGTATGGCTGATAAAAAATACGTGATAGCGATCGATTCGGGAACGCAGAACATCCGCGCGATACTCTTCGACCGCAACGGAAATGAAGTGGCCTCCGCGCAGGCGCCCATTGAGCCATATTTCTCCCTGCACCCGGGCTGGGCCGAGCAGGACCCGGCGGACTACTGGACAAAGCTCTGCCGGGCCACCCGGGCCCTGATGAAAAAAGTTAAGATTTCCCCTGAAGCCATCGGGGCCGTGGGCATAACCGCTCAGCGGACGACCTTCATCACCGCGGACAGGGAGGGAAATCCTCTCAGGCCCGCCATCGTCTGGCTTGACCAGCGAAAAAGTGAAAATCCGCCGCCGCTTTCACTTGCGGCAAGGGCCGTGTTCAGCCTTCCGGTGATATCCGGACCCATAAATTATGTGCGTCAGAATTCCAAGTACCTGTGGATAAAGTGCAACGAGCCCGACGTGTACCGAAAGACCGCCAAATTTCTGCTTATCACGGGCTGGTTCGTAAAAAAGCTCACCGGCGAGTTCAGGGAATCCCGCGGGATGGTCAACGTCCTCTGGCCCATCGACCTTAAAAAATTCGACTGGTACACGCAAAAGATCATCTACGAGGCCTTCGGCCTTGTGCCGGAACATCTGCCTGAACTCTGCGACCAGGACCGGGTGCTGGGGCACATAACGAAATCCGCGTCTCGCGAAACCGGCCTGCCCGAAGGACTGCCCGTGGTGGTCGGCGGGGGCGACAAGCAGTCGGAACTGCTCGGGGCCGGAGGGCTGGATTCCCGGACGGGTGTTATCAGCTTCGGTACCCTCACGACGCTGGACATCATCACCCGAAAATATGTCTCGGACAAACAATGGAGGTTTTTCGCCTGGCCGGGGGCCGTTCCCGGAACGTGGAACATCGAGACCTATATCAACCGCGGGTTCTGGATGGTCACCTGGTTCAAACAGGAATTCGGCCTTCGCGAAGCGATCGAGGCCGAAAAACGCGGTGTCGATCCGGAGACGGTTCTCGATGAGGTGATACGCGCGATCCCCCCGGGCTGCATGGGCCTCATGCTCCAGCCCCACTGGGGGGCGCCCGCGAACGATCAATTCGCCAAGGGATCCATCATCGGTTTCGGCGACGTGCACACCCGGGCCCATATTTATCGGGCCATCCTCGAGGGGCTGGGCTTCGAGCTCCGCAGACTGTACGAAATCATTAGATCGGAAACGGGGATCGCGCTTGATGAGCTTCGTGTCGGCGGGGGCGGATCGAAGAGCGATGTGGCCGTACAGATCGCCGCGGACATTTTCAATCTTCCGGTATCGCGTATGGCCACATCGGAAATCGGTTCGCTGGGAGCCGCGCTGAGCGCCGCCGTGGGAAGCGGAATGTTTTCCTCTTTCGAAGAGGCGGTTTCCTCAATGGTAAGGAAAGTCAGGACATTCACGCCGGACCCCGTCAGCCAGCGCATCTATAATGAGCTTTTTCACCGGGTCTATCTGCGGACATATGAAAAACTCGAGCCGCTCTATAAAGACATCGCGTTCATAACCGGATATCCCGCCCCGCGGAATTGACGGGATATCCGGCCGTTCCGGTTCTCCATCACCCTGTAGGCCCTGCCGGGTTCGCCATATCCTCATGACACGCCACCCTGCCGGAAACCGCTTCGGTTACCCGTCGTCCCGCGCCGGATATACCCCTGTGCCCATTGCGCGGCCGCTCGCGTAAAATGATTGCATTTCCCCGGGCCGCCGTCACAATCCGCGTACTGACATCCGTAACGGAAAACAAGGAGCGCATAGACCCATGAATACACTTTCAGTCAAGATAACCGACAATCTGCATTACATCGGCGTCAACGACCGCGAGACGCACCTGTTCGAAAACCTGTGGCCCCTCGACAACGGCATCTCGTACAATTCGTACATCCTGACGGGCGAGAAGACGGCACTGCTGGACACCGTGAAGATTACTAAAGTCGACAGCTTTATGGTGAAGATCCAGAGTATTTTAAAAGGACGTAAGCTCGACTATCTCGTAATCCACCACATGGAACCGGACCATTCGGGCTCCATCCGCGCGGTGCTGGAGCTCCATCCCGGGGTGCAGCTCGTCGGCAACAAAAAGACCGGAGAGTTCCTCAAGGCCTTCTACGGCATCGGCGACAGGTTCATCGAGGTGAAGGAGGGCGACAGCCTGGACCTGGGCAACACGAAGCTCGATTTCTACATGACGCCCATGGTGCACTGGCCGGAATCGATGATGAGCTACGAGCGCGCCGGGAAAATACTCTTCTCACAGGACGCCTTCGGCGGTTTCGGCGCTCTTAACGGACCGATTTTCGACGACGAGATAAACTGGGACTTCTACGAGTCGGAAACGCGCCGCTATTATTCCAATATCGTCGGCAAGCACAGCCGGCAGGTGCAGACGGCCATCGGCAAGCTCGCGGGCCTGGACATCTCCATGATCTGCCCCGTCCACGGGCCGGTGTGGCGCGGCCGCCCGCAGAAGATCGTCGAGCTCTACGACCGCTGGAGCAGGTTCGACACCGAACCCGGCGTGGTGATCGTGTACGGCTCGATGTACGGCAACACGGCGGTGATGGCCGAGGCGACGGCGCGGGTCCTCGCCGAGGAGGGCATCAGCGACATAAAGCTTTACGACGTGTCGAAGACCCATGTCTCCTACATCATCAACGAGATCTGGAAGTATCGCGGACTTGTGCTGGGGAGCTGCACCTACAACAACGGCCTCTTTCCACCCATGAGCCATCTGGTCAACCTGATAAGGATGAACAACCTGAAAAACCATGTGCTCGGCATATTCGGCTCGTACAGCTGGAGCGGCGGCGCGGTCAAGGCACTGAAGGAGTTCGCGGAAGCCTCCGAGTTCGATCTCATCGACACCGTGGTCGAGGCGAAGTGCGCGCCGACGGCCGCCGACCTGGACGGCTGCGCGGCGATCGCACGCGAGCTGGCACGGCGCCTGAAAGGCACCTGACGGGCGGGGTCGGGGAGAGAGCGTATGCCCGGCGAAGGCGCGCAAACTCCGTACGTTAAAATAGGCGCCTGTTCGTGGAACTACCACTCGTGGATCGGGCTGGTGTACGGCGTTAAGCGCTCCCGTTCGGTCGAATACCTGGCCGAGTACGCGCAAAAATACTCGACCGCGGAGGTCGACAGCTGGTTTTACAAAATGCCCTCGCGGTCAGAGGTAAACGCGTATAACGAAGCGGTCCCGCCGGGCTTCTCGTTTACGATAAAGGCGCCCCGCGCGCTCACGCTCGTCCACGCCCCCGGCGAAGGCGGAAGTCCCAATCCCGAATTCCTGTCTCCGGATACCTACGCGGAATTCCTGGAGCGCATCGCACCGCTCGCAGCGCGCGTCGATGTCATCATGCTCGAATTCGAGTACCTCAACAGGCGAAAGATGCCCGGCCGCGAGGCCTTCATGGAGGCGCTCGCCGTGTTCGCCGGGCGCGTGCCGCGCGATATACCGATCGGCATTGAAAGCAGAAACGGCAATTATCTCACCGCGGACTATTTCGAATTCCTTAACCGGCAGGGGCTCATCCACGTACTGTCTGAAAAGCAATACATGCCCCCCATCGCCGGGATCGCCGCGAGCTACGGCCGTCTGTTCGCGTCGCCCGTGGTCGTGCGGCTGCTGGGCGGCGACCGCACATTGATGGAGGAGCGCACCGGCGGAAAGTGGGACGCGATCGTCGAGCCACGCGACAGGGGACCGATCGTGTCGCTCATAAAGGGCTTTAACGCCGCGGGGAAGAGCGTCATCGTCAACGTCAACAACCATTACGAGGGTTCCGCCCCGCTCACCATCGCCGCGCTCGAGCGCGACCTGGCCGCGGCTCCATGAAATGGCACCCGGCCTCCCTTGCCGGGGTGGCGCAGGTGCAGTTATCTTCTTGATTTCAGCCGCGGCCCGGTTCAATCATATGCATACACACCTGTGGAGGAGGAGGGTATGCGAAGAACAACCGGAATCGTTCCGCTCGTGCTCGCGCTTCTGGCGCTCGGCGCGCCGCACTGCGCGAGCTCGACGATCATCCATTCCAATCCGGAGGGGGCCGATCTGTATATCGACGCCGTACATGTCGGTACAACGCCGTACACCATGACGGACACCAAGATCGCGTATTCTGTCACACAGCTCACCCTCAGAAAGAAGGGGTACAGGAACCTCAACGCGCAGATCACACGGGATGAAAAGATCCACCCGCCGGCGGTAGCGGGGGTGTGCCTTATCGTCCCGTTTTTCTGGCACATGAAGTACCATCCTACGCACACGTTCGAGCTCGAGCCGGAGGGAAGGTGAGGGAGCCTTTGTTCGTAAAAATATGAAAGGCGGCATCATACGGCCGCCTTTCGCGTACGCTGGATGTAATTCCGCTCAGGCCTTGGGGTTGGGGCCGAAACGGTTCTCGCCGGGCTGGCTGTCGCTGACCATGAATACAAGAAGGATGATGCCGCCTACTATAGGCACGAAAGCGATGAGAAGCCACCAGCCGCTGCGGTCGGTGTCATGGAGCCTTCGGACGGCAACGGCGAGGCCGGGGATGAGGACCCCCAGCGTATAAATGATCGCGAGGATGCCCATGGTTCCCAGGAAGCCCTCGACAAGGCCGATGACGAAGCCGATGATGATGTTGAACAGGAAAAACATCCAGTATTCCCTGCGACGTGCCCTGCCGCTGAACACCGCGTACTTTTTCAATACGTCCAGGTAATAATTCATTCAGTCCTCCGATCGGTGGTGTGTGCGCCGTCCGTGCGGGAGGCGCCTCTATCAGCGGGAGTATGGACCGAATCAGGATGAAACGCAAACACAATTTGCTGGTGACCGACCCCGCCACCGTAAAGCGCTGGACAAACTCCGGTGCCGGTGCTATCGCGTTCATCGTTCGGACCGTTCATGGCGCGCCGGAGGGGGGAAGCGTATGAATCTTACTATCTATCAGGTCGACGCGTTTACCGATCGCCTGTTCGCGGGTAATCCCGCGGCGGTCTGCCCGCTCGCCGACCGCTGGCCCGACGACCGGCTCATGCAGGATATTGCCCGAGAGAACAACCTGTCCGAAACGGCCTTTTACATCCGGCGCGACGACGGGTACCATATCCGATGGTTTACGCCGGCCGTGGAGGTCGACCTCTGCGGGCACGCCACGCTCGCGGCGGCGCATGTGCTCTTCGAGTACGAGGGGCACTCGTCCACGCAAGTGAGTTTCGGTTCGAGGAGCGGCCCGCTCGGAGTGAGGAAGGAGGGGGGCTGGCTCGTAATGGATTTTCCCGCGGACGAGGTGCGGAAGATCGACGCGGGTGGAGAGATCGCCTCCTGCTTCGACATCGCACCCGTTGAGGCGTACCGGGGAAAGACCGATTATCTATTGGGAACCTCTAAAAATTAAAACTTTTAGCAATATCAGAAATCGTAACCCTTGATTTAATCAGGAGTTGCAACTTTATCAACCTCAAAAATGTTAATTAATAGAGGTTCCCTATTGATATTCCGGAGCGAGAACGACATTCTCACCCTGAAACCGGACCTGAGCAGGATAGCCCGGCTCGACGCGCGGGGCGTCATCGTCTCGGCGCGCGGAAGCGAGTGCGATTTCGTGTCGCGTTTTTTCGCGCCGCGCGCGGGCGTCGACGAGGACCCCGTCACCGGTTCGGCGCACACCACGCTGGTCCCGTACTGGCGCGATATTCTGGGGAAAGGCGAATTTTCCGCCGTTCAGCTTTCGGCCAGAAGGGGCTTCCTGCGCTGCCGCGACCGCGGAGAGCGGACCGAGATCGCCGGGAAGGCGGTGCTCTACATGCGCGGGGAGGTCCGCCTCTGAGCGGAGCGCGAACGGCTATTCCCGGGTAAGCCCCTCGATTATTTCAAGCAGCTTTTCCACGTCGTAGGGCTTCTGGATCGCGTCGCGCATTCCGATTTCCAGAGCCGCCTTCCGTACGTCGTTATCGAGCATGCCCGAGCACAGGACCGCCCTTACGCCCTGATCGATCTCCCTGAGCTTCAGGAAGAGATCGAGTCCTGACATCCCTGGCATTGAAAGATCGATAATGACCGCGGTGATGGTCTGCCACCGCGTGGCGAAAATATCGAGCGCGCTTTCGGCGCTTTCCGCCGTGAGGACGTCCCATCCGCGGCTTTCCAGAATGCCGCTCGAGACTTTCAGTATGAATTTTTCGTCGTCTATGACGAGTATCCGGCCCGACCTTTCCGGTCCGCCCGAACGCTTCTCGGCGCGTTCCGCGACGACCGCCCCCGGAGCGGCCGCCGGGAGATAGACCGAAAAGGTCGACCCCTTCCCCTTTTCCGAGCGGACCACTATGGCGCCGCCGTGCTGTCTGACGATACTGTAGGATATCGAGAGCCCGAGACCGGTGCCGCCTCCGCTCAGTTTTGTCGAGAAGAAGGGGTCGAAAATGCGGGGCGAGTCCGCCTCGTCGATCCCGATTCCGGTATCCTTCACGTCTATGCGCACCCACCTGTCGGCCTCGCCCCGTACCTCCGGCGGCAGATCGGCGGATTGAAGCATCGACGCGCTCACCGAGAGCCGGCCGCCCTCCCTTTCGCCCGGCGGCCGCTGGAGGGTCATAGCCTGCGATCCGTTGATGCAGAGATTGAGGAGCACCTGCTCTATCTGTACTGAATCGGCCAGTACCGTCAGCGGTTCCGGAGGGACGCGGAAGTCAAGCAGTACGCTCTTGGGGAAGCTGTTCTCGCAGATGGACTGCATGTTTTTTATGGAAGCGGCGATGTCCACAGGGGCCAGGGAGAGCTCGTGCTCGCGCGAAAGGGTAAGGAGCCGTTTGATGAGCTCCGCCGAGCGTTTCGATGATTCGAGACCTATGCCGAGGTAGCGGCGCATCTCATCCTGGGAGCGGGGCTTTTCGCGCTCGACGAGGTACTCCACCATGTTGATGCTTCCTATTATGCCGACGAGGAGGTTGTTGAAGTCGTGCGCGATTCCCCCCGCCAGGGTGCCCAGGGCCTCCATCTTCTGCGCCTGGACCAGGCACGACTGCATCCTCTCCCGCTCTTCGAGCGCCTCGGAGAGGGCGCGGTTCTTGGCGCTGATCTCCTCCGTCCGTTCGTTAACGAGCTCCTCGAGCCGCTCCTTGTGCCTGCGGAGTTCGGCCTGTTCCTTCTCCATGGCCGTTTTGTATCTCTGCCGTACCGACTCGTAGCTGTAGGTAAAGAGGATGATGATCAGCATGGTCCCCAGATGGCGCTGGATGAAGAGCGGGGAATATGCGTACGACGCCATTATACGGCCCGGATTGATGAAGATGAACAGGCACATCAGGACGATCGTGGAGGTCCAGATCGCCCCCTCCCGTTTGCCGAGCAGATAAAAGACGAACAGGGGGTAGGTCACAACCCATATGCTCGAATAGCCGTCGAAAACGCCCGTGTACATCCAGTAGAAGAACAGTATCCAGGTGATGACCGCGACCGCGCGGTACAGGGCGAGGCCCCGTCTCATTCTGCCGAGCGCCATTATAAAGCCGAAAAAGGTCGCCGCCGTAAGCAGGTTGACGATCCCGAAGTGGAGGATGCCCCTGGTGACGTGCGTGATACCAAAATAGATGAACAGGGTGATGAGGATGCCCAGAAATACCGCCATCAGCCGTTTGCGGCCGATTTCCTCGATGTCGATACCGGGTGCGGGTTCCGGGATTGAGAGGAGAGACTCCAGCAAAGAGAACAGTTTTCTATATATCATGATGCGTCTGCCGTCGTACGCCCCGGCCACACCTGATCCCCGGTGAGGAGGGGCTTTTTTCGGGGACAGTACTATACATGCCGCCAATCGGTCAATACGTTATGGGAACCTCTATTAATTAACATTTTTGAGGTTGATAAAGTTGCAACTCCTGATTAAATCAAGGGTTACGATTTCTGATATTGCTAAAAGTTTTAATTTTTAGAGGTTCCCTTATTTTATTACACGGCGGCTCAATCAGTATAGTACGATGATTCCGCCGCCGATGAAGAGAAGCGAGACCAGGACGGCCGCGGCGCCCTGGAGCAGGTTGGCAGCCGGCGAAATAAGGATGCGACGCCTGATAAGCCCGGCCGTTCCGTATATGATCAGGCCGGCTCCCATCAGAAATCGCCCCGCCATGGCGCCCGTGCCCGCAAGAACGAATGCAACAAGTACCATACCGGCGACGCCGGCGACGATTATCCGGTCCATTGTACGATCGCGCATGGGATCCCTTCTTTTCGAAAATGTAAATACGTGCCTCAGGCTTTATTTTTCGGAAGAATTTTCAAGTAAAAACAGATTACCCGCGGTGGTTTCCGGGACGGCCCCCGGGATTTGCTTTGACATTTGCGCTCGGGAGGTGTATGCATCGACCGTCCCATCGGGGACGCGATTATTATCATCGGAGACACCACTATGAAAAGATACGCACTGCCGCTGGCCCTGATACTCGCGCTGATGCTGACCTCTGCCGGCGGCATACACGCGCAGGCGAAGAAGATGAACGTGATGGATTATTACCTTGCGCTGCCGGACGAATGCTTCTACTGCGAAATAACGCCGCCGGACCTCTCGACCGCGTTCAAAAAGAAACAGATAAAGAAAGCGAATATTCCCGCCGGCTATATCGAGGCCCGCTCCGAGAATTATACTATGCAGGTGGCGCTGTTCACTGCGCCGGGTGTTGCGGTCGTCGCCGTAAACAGGCCATGCGGCGCGGGGTGTATGTGCGCCATGTTCCGCCTGCTCGTTCCCGGGACCGGCGGGAAATGGACCGAGTACACGGGTTTCCCTTCGGCGGAAGAAATCCGCTCCAGAATCAAAAACAAAGATCTTGAATACTTCGAGTTCGTGTTGCCCGAAACAGGAACCGACATAAAAGTTGTCGATCCTGATACGGGGAAGACGCTCCTGCTCATCGGCTGGGGCGGCGGGACGTTCAGGATAAAGTAGCACGCGATGTAAAGGCCCGCCGGGGGTCTCTCCCGCGCGGGAGGGCCGGACTCGGCCTGGGGTCGGCTCACACCGCGCTCCGGAGCGCGGGGTGCGGTACACATTCTCCGTTCGGGAGGCGGAACATGGCGCCGTCGGCACAGCAGGCACTGTCGATACTCAGGGACGGTTCGCGGTTTGAATGGTACGTCATTCCGTTCCTGCTCGTCGTCATTTACGTGTACTTCGTCGACATCGGGAAAAAGGACTGGCGCGCCGTGTGCGGCGGGCTCGCCTTCTGGGCCATGGACTGGCACGCCGAGATCTGGAACGCGGTCATCATGCGCGCGAGCGGCTATGCGCCCCTGTGGGGTACTCCCGGAAAGACCGCCTACCAGATCCTCGTCGGCCTCAATATCGAGATATCCCTCATGTTTCTCATCATGGGAATCGCGGCCGTCAAGGTGCTTCCCGCCGACCGCTCGTCGAGGATCCTGCGAGTACCCAATCGGCTCTTCATCTCGGCTCTCCTCGCCGTGTGCTGTATTCTCGTCGAGATCGTGCTCAATGCGCTGGGGGTTCTTACGTGGGAATACTGGTGGTGGAGCGCCCGGTTTCCGTTTTTACTCTTTCTGGTTGCCTACTGGCCGCTTTTCCTCGTCGCCTTTCGCGTCTACGACATGGAAACGACGCGTCGCAGGGTTGCCGCCACGGCCGCGCTGTACGCGTGGAACGCCGTTCTCATACTGATTTTCGGCGTGACGCTCGGCTGGATATAACGGACACGTCGCGGTACCGGGCGCGGGTCGTATCCGTCGGCAAGGGGGTGCCTCATTCCCTGTCGCGTGGTTGAGGCCGGCGGTCCGGTGCTTCGTGACGACGGCCCTTAGCTTTCCGCAATAGGGGTGACGGCCCGGGGCCTTCAGCTCAATCTGGATAAAGGAGACGTATGCCATGGACATGTACGCAGTGCTCGAAAAGATCGCCGTGCCCCGTCCCAATCACAGCGAGGCCGTTGACGGGACGGCCGCCTTCATACGGGACCTCCTGTCCTCATGGGACATCCCGTTCACCGTACAGGAGTTCGTCCTGCGGCCCTACCAGCAGCTTCTGGTCGGCTACGCGTGTTTTCTGCTTTCGCTCCTCATCCTGTTTTTCGTTATCAAACGGAAGCCGCTTCCCATCATCATCGCGGCGGTGGCCATGCCCGTGCTCCTCTTTATGGAGTTCGAGTTCTTCATACCGCTGGTAAGCCCCCTCATCACGAAGACCGGGCAGAATATCATCGTCAGCTTTCCCGCCGCAGACGCGGCGCGCGAGCTCATTTTCGCCGCGCATTATGATTCCAAGACCGATTTCTTCGACCATATCGAGCGCGCCAGGGTTTACCGCTACATTCCGATAGCGGGCGTTCTTGGCATGCTCATGTCGCTGTGGGTTCTGCTGCGTAATAGAATCTCCTCACTTCGGAAACCGGCGCTTTCAATCGCTACCATTTTCCTTGCCGTAGTCCTTTCGGCGTACTGGGG
>CAZEAH010000011.1:0-5679 GCA_964510075.1 uncultured Leptospirales bacterium
GTGGAAGAGTCTGACACATCTCCAGAAGTATCGTCTCCGGTTAAAGCGACGGGGGAGCCGGCCTCGGAGATGGAGGTCGTCGAAGGATACGAGGAAGAGCCTTTTATTGATATGGGGGGGGCCGGGGTGTCTCCGGAGCGGGGAGATCGGTCCTCAAAAGGAATGCGCATTCTCGATGAAATCGCGGATCGGGTCGGGAATTCTCACCGGACGCAAAAACGCTTCCATGATTTTATGGTGCTGTACGAGATCGGCAAGGAAATTGTGAAGGCCGAAACAAGGGCCGACCTGTACGATGTGGTATTATTTTCCATAATGGGCCAGATAGGCGTGTCTTCATCCTCCATACTCATCCCGGAACCCGCCGATGCACGACGCTGGCTGATCGCGGATTCCAGGGGTATTTCCATTAAAAATCCTACCATGCTTTTCGATACCTCGGCGGGAATACTGGGTACCATATTCAAACGGCGTGAGATCATCGATCTGGACGCTTATAAGAATTCAGCGGAGCATGCCGACGAGTACTTCAAGCTCGTATCTATCGACGCGCGGCTTGTTTCCCCGCTGTCGTACGATCAGAATATTTTCGGCGCCGTGGTTCTCGGTGAAAAAATAACCATAGGGGATTATACCGATGCGGAGAAGGACTTTATCCTTTCTATCAGCGAGATTGCGGCTGTGGCCCTGGCAAGAATAAATGCGATAGAATCAAACGCCGAAGAGGTTCGGAGATACCGCTCGGAGGCGGACATCTGGAAGCGTATCGATGATTTTAGAATGGAAATGCTTTCTCGAGCGGACCTGAAATCCGCGGAGAATTTAACAATGGCGTTGATGCAGCAGGGCGGGGTTGATGCTTATGCCGTTTTTCTCAAGAGTGAAAAGGAGAAGGCCTATATACCCGTTGTGGTCGATCCAGGGGATTCGCTCGGTATCGGCGCCGCCTCATTCAGGATCGCATTTGACCATCCGCTTGCCGTAAAGCTTCGTGAAAGTAAAAAACCCTTGCGCATAGAGGATATTTCCCCCTTCGATTCATTACAGTCGGCATTCAACGAAGCCCAGCTGCGGAAAATGAGTGTTTTTTATATAGACCCGTACTGCGTCGGACGGGACCTTAAGGGTTTTTTAGGGGCTTTTAAAATTTCGGATGCTCACTCAACAACCGATGCCGGCAGTTTTCTGGATAAGGTTTCACGGGTGATGGTGCCCGGTTTTCAGGAAATACTCGATACGGACGCCGCCGGAGGTAAGTTTGTCGATGCCGTAGAGCCTTCAATGAGGCGTGTCGCGGCGGCCTTTGAGCACGCAAAAAACATAGGGGTGCCCATGACCCTTGTGAATTTTTCCATCAAGAATTACAGGCGTTTTCAAAATCTGTATGGAGTCGCGGAAGCTGGAGAATTGCTTTCGCGCTGCGAACAGGTGATCGTTTCGCGCCTGTCGGATTCCGATTTTTCGGTTCGGTTCGATAGAAGTAAGTTCATGCTGGTCCTGCCCGGTAAGAACAAGAAATTCGCGATTCCGCTGGCGAACAGCATTCGAAACGAAGTAACCCAGTTATTTAAAAAAAGAGAAATGCAGCTGATGCTCGTCTACCTGACGGCGGAGTTTCCCGAGGATGGTGACGACCTCCACACGCTCCTCGACAGTATTGAGTCGGTATAGCCTGCCGCTCGTTTTTTTTTAAATTCTTCAGCGGAAAAGAATTCCGGGGTTTACTGCTGTCCCTCCCTTTCTGACCTCGAAGTGCAAGTGGGGTCCGGTGGTCCGTCCGGTGTTTCCCGAAAGGGCTATCGGATCGCGCATGTTGACGGTGTCACCCATGTTCACGAGTATTTTGCTGAGATGGCCGTAGTATGTATAATAGTCGTGCGCGTGACGTATAACGACCAGCAGTCCGTAGCCGCCCAGATATCCGGTAAACGCCACCTCGCCGTCGCGTGCCGCGTGCACCTTGGATCCGCGGGGGCAGGCGATGTCTATTCCGCGGTGGAACTGCAACCTGTCGCTGAAGGGGTCCTTCCGGGTACCGAAGCCCGAGGTCATAATGCCGCTCCGCAGGGGATGGGTGAATCCGGTACCGAGAAACATGGAGCGCTCGATGGTGGAAACGGCGGCGCAGGGGATAAAAATATAGCCCGCCCGGGCAGCGGAGCCGCTGTTGACTTTTTCTATATATCGGGCAGCCACCTGGAACGAGGAGGCAGCGGAGGCCATTGTTTCGCCTTCTTTAAGGCGATAGACTATTCCCCTCATGTTCGGGATATATATATCCCTGCCCGTTTCAACCTGTCCGGGAGACGTGAGATTGTTGACCGTCATCAGCGTATCGATGTTCTGGGATGTTTTAGCAAGAATGGTCCAGAAGGAATCTCCGGATTTTACTCTGTAGCGGTAGAAATCGAGTGGGGGAAGGGTTTCGGGATCGCGACCGCTTTTAATGACGTACATTGACTGCCGTATATCGTTCCTCAGGGTCTTTATGATATCCCCGCCGAATTCGATGGAATCGATGGTCTTTATTCTGGCGGATGCCGGAACATTGAATAACAGCAGCAGCGCGGCCTGGAGTAGAATGGCATAAGCCCGACGCTTCATGATGGAAAGGTGAAGAAACATATAAAGATGATAGTCCCCGTAAGAATATAGCTCCTTGCTTGATTATCGGTCGAAACGTCTGATTTCGCGAGCAAATTACAATATGACATAATATGGATTATTTTTAGAACAGGGGCAAACAGGTGGTGCTGACGGCCGGGTGGTGGAGGGAATATTGTTGTTGAACAGTATAAGGACTGATGGTATAAACGGGCAAGTGTCGCGAACACAACCTCCGTTAAACGAATCCGGGGTCGCATGGACGAAAAGAAAGAGAAAGCCGTAAGGATCGTCAGGTCCATCAAACTGCTCGAGGGAGTACACAAATCCACCTCCGACCCGAAGCAGCGCGCCAGGGTTAAAAAGGACCTTGACAGCCTGCGAAAATCCCTTCAGGAGATGTATCCCTCGGCGGTTGTAAAAGAACTGGAAGACGCGATTTATTCGGAGACGATGGTTGCCTATCACGCTTCGGACGAAAAGGGAAAGGCCGTGTCGGGCGCTCTGGCGGATGTTGAGTACGAGCGGATTTCCCCGTATCCGAGCGACGAGGAGATTAACAGGGCCGCCAGTATCATGAAGCATTTCAGCGATCGAATATGGGGTGTCGTTTCAGATCAGCATACCCGGCTCGACTTCTCGAATTCGGCCACACGCGACGCTCTGTACCGGAAGCTCGAACAGTGCGGGAGGTCGCTCGACCTTTTCGGCCAGACAATCGCCGATATTGCCAGGTCGAGGTCGCCGGAGTATGTCAGCCAGCTCCAGATGATGCGGGTCAAACAGGGGAGGGTGTTTCTCTTCGATCTTCATGATTTCTTCAAGGATGCTCGAAATTTTGTTGCGGGTTTGCTTTCAGACGCGGAATTCGGAGGGACGATGGTTCTCAACTACGATGAGCTCATTTCTTACGCGGACTATGAGACCCACCATACTTTTGCCGGATTTACTGTGATAGAGGCCCTCAAGCGCCTGAAGCAGTTTATCGACGAAGCGATTGAAGTTATCAACCTCCCCGAAATAAAGAAAATAGAGAAGCCACGTTGAACAAAAACGGGAAGCGGGTGTAATTGCTGTTGACAATTTTCCGAACGGCCATATTGTCAATTATTGGCATGATGCCGGCACACCGGTCTCCCGGACCGGTATAAACCGATTGTTCGGCGTCTGCCCGGCGGCGTTAAGCGGGCTCCTAATAAATCTGAACGACAGGAAAGGGAATGCAATGGCTTTAACAAAGATCGGAGGGGATATCGCAAACAACCTTATCGGCGAGAACTCGTATTTTACTGGGAGATTCCTGATAAACGGTTCTCTCAGGGTGGACGGCAGGTTCGAAGGTAAGTACCTCCAGGCCGACCAGCTTTATATCGGGCCGACGGGGAAGGTCAAGACCAACATCAACGCGGTCTCGGTTATTGTGGAGGGACTCATCATCGGCAATATAAACGCGTCCAACCGCGTCCTTCTCATGCCTACCGCGAAGATTTACGGTGATATCAAGACCCCCGAGCTTATTATACAGAACGGCGTTATCCTTGAGGGACGGTGCAACATCTCAAACGATTTGAAGTCGTCCGCGAAGGACCTTATCGAAACGGAGTATGAGAAGAACAAGATAATCCCCGAGGAGTTCCTTGGCAAGGACTGATATCCGCCTGGGAATTACCCTGGGCGATCCCGCCGGCATAGGCCCCGAAGTGATGTTCGGGGCCGCAAATTTAATAGATGATCCTTCAATAATCCCCGTGATAATAGGACGTGGTGCGGTGGTTGATCGCCGGTATGCGGATCTGGCGGCCGGCTACACTCGCGTAAAGGCCGACAGCGCGGTCGCGGACGATTTCTACGGCGGTCGGAAATACCTTGCGGAGGTTGACGGTAACTGGGACGATCCGGTTCCCGGGAAGGGCAGCGTGGAGACCGGGCACGAGTCGAAGGCATATATCGATGCCGGAATAAGCCTGTGGAAACGCGGCCTGATCGACGCCTTTGTTACAGGCCCCGTCAGCAAGGGGTTTATAGAAAAGACCGGCTGCGGTTTTACCGGACATACGGAATATATCGCCGACGCAATCGGCGAGAGTGATCCGAAGATGATGATGTATTCCCGTGATTACCGGGTGCTCCTTCTTACCACGCATATACCGATCGCCGAGGTGACGGCCCGGATAACCGTGGAGAGGATTCTGGGGGCTATACAGACGGGACACGAGGCGGTGGCCTCCATCGATGAGCGCGCGCCTCGCATCGGAGTGGTCGGGCTCGATCCACATTGCGGGGACGATGGCGCGATCGGGCGGTTCGATTCGGAGATAACCGCAAAGGCAGTCAAGCTGGCCCGTTCCCGGGGAATCGACGTAGAGGGCCCCGTGTCTGCGGATACCCTTTTCCTTCCCGACCGCTGGAAACGGTACGGTCTGATCATAGCTCATTATCACGATCAGGGATTGATACCGTTTAAAATGCTCGCCTTTGAAACCGGCGTTAACATCACTATCGGCCTTTCAATGATTCGGACGTCGCCCGACCACGGTACGGCGTACGATATAGCGGGAAGGAATATCGCTTCCTGCGGCAGCGCGCTCGAGGCGATGAGGGTGGCCGGTCTGCTGGCCGCCCGAAAACACTCCTAACGCTTACTCCCGGTCCCGGAACGGAATCCCGCCGCATGGAGTCGGATCATGATTACCCTGGCGATGTTTTCCAGAAGCCGCCCCTCCTCATCGCCCGTTGCTTCCGCAAACAGCACGCGCGTCGTACGCCCTGATTGAATGATTCTGATCAGAACCGCGACGCTCATGTTCTCTCCCAGGTTTTCAACCGGTGCCGATTCATCACCACTGTAACGGAAAAGCTCTCTTCCCCTGGAATGACCGTACACGCATATCTCGAAGGAACTTCCGGCCGGTCCCCGGAGGTCCTGCAGTGAGGGTTCCAGAAGATTGTTCAACGCGGCCCGGTCTATGCCTACATCCGTCATAATGCGTACAGTTCCGGAAGTATTTTCGGATATACGGTCGGTATGAGGGGGTGCCGCGCATGTGGGCGCACCAAGAATAAGCGCGGCGATCA
>CAZEAH010000011.1:5689-17215 GCA_964510075.1 uncultured Leptospirales bacterium
CAGTGGATTGCCCGATGGCGCGTGTGGATAAAACGGCGATCACCAGGATGGTGGACGTCCCGGTACGGGGAAAACCGGAATCGGTTCGCGAATCGGGCCGCACGTTGATTGGATGCCGTGCGGTTGCCGGCGTATTTGATTTTTCGGCCATGCCTTGTCCGGAATTTAATGACTTAACTGCTGTATGCTATCTACCGATAACGGTAATTGTAAAGTTTTTTAAAAAGGAATCGGCTGATCCGGTTATGGAAAAAGCGCTCCTCGTAAAGTCAATTTTCTTCTTCATCGCACTCTGGGGGATTGCCACCGCATTCCTGTGGTTTCGCCCGCGCATTGAAATTTTCTGGAAGATCGTCGCCACGCTCATTTTCGGTTTTTATCTATGGTTTTTCTGGAAGGAAGTCAATACGGGGTATGCCTCCTTTGCGGGGAACTGGTATCCGGTTACGATTGACTTTCTAAAGGAGCTGGTGGCGCTCTCGTTCGTGAACCTCTTTTTTTTCTGGCCTCTCGCTCTGGTCATCGTGTTCTACAAGGCCGACGAGATCGGCGCGGAGAGGTTGCTGAAGATTATGTGCCTGCTTACGCTTCTGCTCTGGGTTATTTTTGTGGCGTACGTATATTACGACAATGGTATCGATAAATTTCTCTACGAAAACCTCAGAAAGATGATACCCGATGTGCGTTAGAATACCGGCCCTGCTTGTGGCTTCGGTCGTACTCGTGGGCGCGAGCGGAGCATACGCGGGAGCCAACTCGACCGAGTCGTACAAAGCGGCGGAGCGTATGGCGATAGCCGGCGATTTCGACGCGGCCATCGGCGGCTTCCGAAAAACGCTTGAAATCAATCCCCATTACGCACTCGCGCATTACGGCCTGGGGAAGGCATGCCTTTACAGGGAGGGTATGCTGAACCAGGCGGTATACCACCTCGAGAGGGCCGTGGACCTCGATAAGGGGCTGGCACGCGGCTATTTTTATCTAGGGATTGCATACATGCTCTCAAAAAGATACGGGCAGGCGCTTAATGCCTTCAGTACGGCGTACGAACGGGACCGAAGTCTTGTGGAAGCGCTTTATAACATGGCCGTGGTTTACGACCTTATCCGGAAGAATACAATGGCCTTAAAAACATACGAACGGTATCTGCTGGAAAAGAACAAACGGGATTCGGATATTCTGTTCTGATGCGAGTGAAAAAACGAACGGGACGGACGCGCGGCGCCCGTCCCGTGTGGTGCATGATTTACTTTTCCGTGACGGTTTCGATCGCCGTCTGCGGCGGGATGATGTCAACAAAAACCGAAAGGATCGTGCTGTTGGACATGTTGCCCATCTTGTCGACCGCCCTGGCCTCAATGAGATGGTCGCCGTTCGAGGTGAAAGCGATCGGTTCCTTGTAGGCCATAAAATCACCCTTGCCGTCGACTCTGACGAGAATGTTCGCAACGCCGGATTCATTGTCTTCCGCGGCAATGGCATATTTATAGTCCATCGAGGCGATCGCCTTGGTTTCCTTCTGGATGAGTTCCTTGTCGGGGGTGATGGTCACTTTGGGAGCGATGTTGTCGATAAACAGCTTGACCGAGGCTTCTCTGAGTTCGATTTCCTTGCCGTCAGCGTCGTCTATCACCTTGAGCGCGAAGATCTCGGAAAGGTTCGCCACGCGGTCGATCGATTTCACCTTCAGCTCGACCTCGCCGTCGTTTATGATATTGAACGGCGCGACGTAATCGGAATAATCGCGTCCGTTGAGGGATATCTGGGTCAGCTCGACGCCGGAGAGGACGTCCTTCGCCACGACCGTAAAATTGACGGTCTTAGTGCTGTAAAGTTTGTCGCCGATTTTGAGCACGGGCTTTCCGGTGGCAACGGCTATATCGGGAGCGGTGTTGTCAATCGTGATGCGGAACATCTTTTCATCTTCCTTGTTGCCGAGCTTGTCGGTGCCGAAAAAGGTGATGATATGTTTGCCTTCGGTATCGATTACAAAAGGCTCCTGGTAGACCGCGAGCGCGCCGTCGTCGATGCGGTACTCAATCTTGTCTGTCATCACGTTGTCTTTGGTGGTCAGCTTGAAAAGGACCTTGGAGTTCGCATAGGTCGTAACTCCGTCATAGTAGGTCTTTGCCTGGAGGGCGCTGATCGCGGATGCCGCGGCAGCGTCCTTCGCCACGACCTCGTCACCGGCCATGTCCTCGGTCTTTTTCTCTTCGGTGGCGGCCGGCTGGTCCTGCGAGAAGGACAGCGTCGACACGAAAAGGGCGAAACTGAGGCAGAGAATCAATACAGTGAACCTTTTTAGCATAACGACCTCCGTTTTTATTCGTACGCGTTTATTAGATGCATTATAGTACACGGCCCAGCTGTCCGGTACCCGTCGATTAGTGCACGGTGATTATTTGACCTGCCGGGACGCGGCGACAACTCGAGGCCGCGCGCGTCGGGCCGGGGGATTGCCGCCGCAGAATGAGCACCACAGACTAATCTGCCGCATGATATCCGGCATTTTTCCTGCTGTCAATAGATATTTATCGCGTGTTTGTAAAATTGGAGGATTTCACGAGAATGTGCATATCGAAGAAAAGTCCGCTAGCGGTGACAATGATCAGGCTCCGGGTTCTTCGCGAGTCTTATGGTGATGCATGAAATACAGATTAAAGGCCGCGACGATGATGGTGTGGTTTATTGATCCGTCTTCTATCATCGCCGGTATATTCGCCCTGTCGATCAGCTCGACGTCGATGTCCTCGGCAGGGTCAAGATCCTGAACGTCCGTTTTACGGCAGTCGGTTGCCAGAAAGAAGTGAATATAGTTATTGAGAATGGCGGGATTCGCGGAGAGACGCTTGAGCGGGATGATGTGCCCAGCAGTGAATCCTGTCTCCTCCTTGAGTTCCCTCCGGGCCGCGGCCAGGGGTTCCTCGCCCGGATTTATCAAGCCCGCGGGAGTTTCGAGGGTGAACTCATCGGTACCCAGCCGGTGCTGGCGCACCATGATGAAGCGGTCGTCTTCCGTGAGGGCGACCACGTTGATCCAGTCGGGGGTATTCAATAAATAGAAATCATGATTCAATGCTTTGACCGGATGGCGGCACTCGAGTTTTTGGATCGAGAATACACCGGCACCGATAATATCGGAGCGGTTGATGATGTCCCATTTTTTCATAGGGTCTCCGGTAAAAAAGCGGATGAACGCATGTGCGGGATTATCCGTGGAGGCCGCCGCTTACCCTGCCACCAGTCGATAAATCCCGAAATAGATCAAGATAACCGCCAGCACAAGCGGAGAGACGTATTTGATCGTGACGGCCCATGCTCTTTCAAGAAGAATGTTCCCTGTGTCGATATCGAGCTCATGCATGGTACGGTCCAGGCCGTATTTCCAGCCCAGACAGAGCGCTATGAACATACCGCCGACGGGAAGCATATAGAACGTGGTCAGCTTGTCCATGAAATCGAAGTAAGTATTGCCGAAAAACGGCCTGAAGTCGGCGAGCACGCCGAAAGAGAGGGCGGCCGGAATGCCCAGTACGAAGATCGCCGTACCGAATACAAGGACGGCCTTTCTGCGGCTCCATCCTTTCTCGTCGGTCACATAGGCCACGACGACCTCGACCAGTGAAATCGCCGAGGTGAGCGCCGCGATAAAAAGGAGGATGAAAAAGAGCGTGGCGAATACCGCGCCGTAACTCATCTTTGAAAATACGACGGGGAGTATGTTGAATGTAAGCCCGGGACCTTTTTCCGGCGTCATTCCGACGGCAAAAAGGGCGGGAAATATCGCCAGTCCGGCAAGAAGCGCGGCAAGCGTGTCGAAAGCGACAATCTGAAGTGAAGAGCCGAGAACCTTTTCGTTGCGCGAGAGGTAGCTGCCGTAGGTGATCATGGCGCCCATTCCCAGGCTCAGGCTGAAAAAGCACTGCCCCATGGCCTCGATAACGGTTTTAAATTCGATTTTTGAGAAATCGGGGTTGAGATAAAAGGAAAGACCGTCGAGAGCCCCGTCCATGCTGAGCCCCTTGCCGATTAGGACCAGAAGTATCACAAAGAGAAGCGGAAGGAGCACCTTGTTCCATTTTTCGATGCCATTTTTTATCCCGCGTATAACGATAAACATGGTGGCGGAAATAAACAGAAAATGGTAGCCGATCGCTTCCGCGGGACTGCTCACGAAGTTTTCGAAAACCGCTTCCGCCGTGGACATGTCTCGGATGGAGCTGATGGTGCCGGAAGCGCTTTTGACGATATAGCCGATTGTCCAGCCGCCGACGACGCTGTAGAATGTCATGATGCAGAAACCTGACAGCACCCCCAGGTATCCGACGAATTCCCAGCGGCTTCCCGCGCCGATTATCTTGAACGCGCCGACGGGGTCCTTCTCCGTGTGACGCCCGATCACGATTTCGGCGATCATGATGGGAAGGCCGACCACAAGAACGCAGATGAGGTAGACGAGAACGAACGCGCCGCCGCCGTTCGCGCCGGCAAGATAGGGGAATTTCCAGATATTCCCGAGGCCGATCGATGACCCAATTGCGGCAAATATGAAGCCGATCTTCGATCCCCAGTGCTCTCTTTGCCCGGCGTTATTCATGACAGTGTCTCCGTTCGGAATTCCTCGTGGTTTTGGTGGGCGTCGAGATCGCCGCTCCAGAGGTATTGTCGAGTTTCGGAAACGATAACTCCGCTCAACAGCAAAAGTGAGATGAGATTTGGAATCGCCATCATGGCGTTCATGGCGTCGGCCAGGTCCCATACCAGAGGAAGCGCGGCGACCGAGCCAACCATTACGGCCAGTACCCACAGGTAGCGATAGGGGCGGATGGCGCGCTTTCCGAGAAGGTATTCGATCGCGCGCTCACCGTAGTATGACCAGCCCAGGATTGTGGAAAAAACGAAGGTGAGAAGGCCGACCGTCAGCAATACGGGGCCGATAACCGGTATTTTAGCGAACGCGGCCTTGGTAAGAGCGGCGCCTGTAAGTCCGCCGAGGTCCGAGGGGTTGAGAATGATTTCGCTTACAAGCACCAGCCCCGTCAGCGCGCAGATGACGACCGTGTCCCAGAATGTGCCTGTTGAAGAGACCAGCGCCTGCTTGACCGGATTGCGGGTCTGGGCGGCGGCCGCGACGATCGGGGCCGAACCGAGCCCCGATTCATTTGAGAAAAGTCCGCGTGCAATGCCGTATCGGGCGGCCATCATGACGGTCGCCCCGGCGAAGCCGCCGCCCGCCGCCTGGGGCGTGAAGGCTGATTTGACAATAAGCGCCACCGTTTCGGGAATCACAGTGATATTGATAATTAGAATAAGAACGCAACCGGCTATGTAAAAGAGGGCCATGAACGGAACAAGCTTCTCGCAGACGCGCGCGATGGACTTGATGCCGCCGAGAATCACCACTCCTACGAGAAGACTGAGAACGGTGCCCGTGATCCATGGTGATACCGAGTAAGTTTCCTGTATCATCGCGGCAATGGAATTTGCCTGTACGGTGTTGCCGATGCCGAATGCCGCGACGGCGGTGAAAAGACAGAAAAGCAGGGCCAGCCAGCGGGCGTTCAGACCGCGTTCGAGCGCGTACATGGGCCCTCCCAGCATCGTGCCGTCGGAAGTCCTGACGCGGTATTTCACGGCGAGCACGGCTTCCGCGTACTTGGTCGATATGCCGAAAACGCCCGTCAGCCAGCACCACAGGACGGCGCCGGGCCCTCCGAGCGCGACCGCCGTGGCTACACCGACGATGTTGCCGGTCCCGATTGTGGCGGCCAGCGCCGTCGCCAGCGCGCCGAAATGACTGACGTCTCCATGGCCGTCCGAATCGCTGGCGAAGGAGAGCCGTATTCCGAGGAGGGTATGGCGCTGGATCAGGCGCAGGCGGAGGGTGAGGTATATGTGAGTGCCGAAGAGAAGAACGAGCATCGGCGGCCCCCACAGGTAACCGTTTATCGATTTGATCAGTTCGTGGAATTCCTGCATCGTGCCTCCGCGGTTTGAAGGTTTAGGATGGAGCCCGTCTCGTTAGGATAACGATTGCTCTCTTGATAATATATATCTGTGTACCACGTGTGATTCCGCTTCTGCCCGGCGCGGACGCGGGGGAGACTCGCACACCGTGATATATCACCTAATTACCAGTATAAAATATAATATTTGTTCATATTGTATTTCAAAGCTCAAAGCCCGGGTGTCAAGTAAATTATAGTTACCGGTTAGAACCGTGAATATTTCCGCCACAAAAAACATTTATACGAGGGCAAGGGAAAAGACACGGAAAAAAAGTGGACGACTCCCGCGGGATTAGATCGTTACTGTTTCGGGAGTCGTCATGAAATTGAGACCATAGTGTTTATTCGAGTGGCGACTTTCTAATGTATGATGACCTCGATTTACGTAGCGACGCGCACTTTACCGGGCATCGGAAAACGTGCGGCGCGAAAGACTATGGTTGTGGACGATTAGAAGAAGGTGCCTTTACTGAAGACGGGGAACTTGAAGCCGGGTTCAAGGGATTCCCGAACGGGGTAAAGCGCCTGGGCTTTTGACGTGCTGAGCGTTAACAGGGGACTTGACAGGTCGCCGCAATCCGCGTTTTCATCCTTGGTCGCGTTTCCGGCGGGCGAGCTGGAGTCTTCAGCGACAATGTTTTCCTCGACGACGCCGCTTCCTGCCTCATATGAGATCTGACGTGTATCACGCGCGATTTCGGCGAGCGAAACCGACGGTAACAGAATAAGACACACCACGAGTGATGATGTTATTTTTTTCACTATATAACCGCCGAAGGTCTCTATCGGTGTACTTAAAAATAAGGAGAGGCCGGTGTTTATGCAAGCTTTTATCGGTTACCGGCCGTCGCTTGGCCGTTCTAAACGGCCATACTCTTGCCGCTTGACCTGTACGATTTAACCACCAGCACGGCCACGCCGAGCGACAGGAAAATCAGCAGTACGTCTCCTGTCGCGAGCATATAGTTTCTCTTCGGAATATAATCCTTCGCGAGGATCACTACAAGCGAAGCGATCGTCGTGACGAACATGAAGATGCCCGGAATAAGGGCGAAAAGGTGCTTCTTGCCCCTCTTCAACAGCCACATGCTTATGGTGATAAGGGTAAGCGCCGCCAGCAGCTGGTTGGCGGAACCGAAGAGCGCCCAGAGCTGTTTGAATGCGTTGAAGTAGGCCAGTATGAACATGAGCGCCACGCAGAGGAAGGAGTTGAAGATATAGGTTCCGAGCAGCTTCGGCACATTTTTAAACAGCATGCGCCAGAGCTCCTCCAGGAGATACCTGTTCAGCCTGACCGCCGTATCGAGCGTGGTGACGACGAATCCCTCCACCATAAGGATGCCGAATACCGCCCCGTAGATGATGGGCAGGCCAAATGAGCTGTTGAGCAGGCCTCCCATGCCGAGCGCGAAGGCCAGGATCGGGTTCGACTTGACGGCCGGGTCTGTCGGGAACACGATCGATTCCAGCCTGTCGAACTGGAGGCCGTAACCGACGGCGATCACGACTCCGATGGCGAGCAGCGCCTCGAGCGCCATGCCTCCGTAGCCGACGACTTTTGCGTCGGGGCTCTCCTTCGATATCTGTTTCGCGGTCGTCCCTCCCGCCACGAGCGCGTGGAAGCCGCTGATGGCGCCGCATGCTATGGTTATAAAGAGTATCGGCCAGACGTATCCCAGGTGAATGTTACCGCTGGAAATATTCGACAGCGGTGCGTTTATCGTCGCGCCGCCGGCCCCGAGCACAATTGTCGCACCCATCATGCCCGCGATGCCTCCGTACAGCAGAAAGGAATTAGTGAAGTCGCGCGGCTGGAGAATAAGCCATACAGGGACTCCCGCCGCCACGAGAGTGTACAACGACAGGATCAACATCCAGATGGTGGAATCGATCTTTATCGGATAGATTAGTCCCACCTCGATGGATACGGCGCAGACCGCCAGCGCGAGCACCGAGACGATCATTGTGCTTATCTTTTTTTTATACAGCAGAAAGCCGATTACCGGCGCGCATCCGGTGATGATGATCACAGAGGTGGAGGCAATGCCTCCCACGACAGCGTAGGTAACGCCGTTTTCGACGACCGTCTGGATCTGGGTCGCGGTAACGCCGAAATGCTCGAGCGGGTATTTCGACGACAGCGCCGTGGTGGTGAGGGTGAGGAACACCGATGTGACCATGAGCAGCATGATGATCGTAAAACTGATGAAGAGCAGGAACCCGATTTTGCCGAAGGTCTTCTCGGCGATCTCCGCGATTGATCGTCCCTTTTCCCTCATGGAGGCGAGAAGGGCGGAGAAGTCGTGCACCGCGCCGATGAAGATCGTGCCTATGACTATCCACAGCCACACGGGCAGAAAGCCGAATACCAGAGCGACGGTCGGGCCGATGATCGGTCCGCCGCCGGCGATCGAGGCAAAGTGATGGCCGAATATCACGAATCGGCGTGTGGGCACATAATCGACCCCGTCGTTTATCTCCACGGCGGGGGTCACATGGCTGCCGTCGACGTCGAAAAGCTTTTCGATGTAGGGAGCGTAGAAACGATATCCCAGGTACAGGATCGCGGCGGAAACGACGAGGATCGCAAGAACGTTCATGGTATGCCTCCCGGTACGGTATCGAAGAACCGGACGCCGCAAGGATGGCGGGTGGGTTACGGTTCGTCAAGAAAATTTGAAATCGGTAAAATGTGTTGACAGGCATTGTCGATCCTATGAATATAATTCATTTAATGAACGCTATTCTTGTTTCTTGAAAACGGGAGGATCTATGGCTGTGCTCGCCGGAATGCTTCTGTTCTACCTGCTTTTCCCCGTGGTTGCCATCCAGCTCTGCAAAAGGTTCTCATTTATCGACAAGCTCGGGGCCGTTGTGGTCTGCTATGTGGCGGGAATCATCGTCGGGAATATCGGTGTCATCCCATCCGATTTTTCCAAAGTCCAGCAGCCCCTCATGCTGGTCAACATTTCACTCGCGCTGCCGCTCATGTTCTTCTCGCTGGACATCCGCGCATGGTCGCGCCTGGCAGGGAAATCACTGCTGTCATACTCCCTGCAGGTGGTCGCCATCATCATCGTGGCGGTTGCCGGATACTTCATCTTTTCCGGTATCATCGGGCCGGAGACCTGGAAACTGGGGGGCATGTTCATCGGAGTCTACACGGGAGGGACCGTAAACCTGGGGGCGATCGCGACGGCGCTTCAGACCGACCAGACGCTCTATATCGCCGCGCACACCTCCGACCTCGTGGTTTCCTCGGTATATCTGCTCTTCCTCATGACGATAGGGCAGCGCATTTTTCTGAAGTTCCTGCCGGCATTCAAAAAGGCCGAAACCTCCGGCGGCGATCAGTCCTTTTCCTTTGACTCATATGAGGGGATATTCTCCCGTAAGGTTTTTCCGCCTTTGCTGGGGGCCTTCGGGCTTGCCCTTCTCATCTTTGTTGTCGGCGGCCTGTCATTCCTCGTCTTCGGCGAGGATACGGCCTTTGTCGTGGCGATACTCGTTATCAGCTCGCTGGGGATAGTATTTTCTTTTATTCCCGCCGTAAGGAACATCAAAATGACCTACCAGGCGGGTAATTATTTCATCCTGATCTTCAGCCTGGTCGTTAGCTCCATGGCGGACATGAGCAAGCTTGTAACGACCGCGCCCATAATGCTGGTGTACGTGTCATTCACCATTTTCGTCTGTTTGCTGCTGCACGTGGTCCTGGCGCGACTGTTTGCTGTTGACGCCGACACTGTTATCATCACATCGGTCGCCGGGATATGCTCTCCGCCCCTGGTTCCCATGGTGGCCTCGGCGTTAAAAAATCGCGAAGTGGTTATCACGGGAGTTGTGACAGGGATAATTGGCTGGGTCATCGGCACCTACCTCGGGATCGCCGTGGCTTATTTACTGCGTTCCATTCATTTATAAGTGAACATCCGGAGCACCCTTCGGCGCGGTTTCGCCGTGCCGGGGGTGTCCTTTTGTCAGCGCGCCGCCTGACACTCTCGTTCGGGCGGAGCGGACGGCCGTGTACGTGCGTGTAGATATCCGATGCCTGGAGGTACAATGATCACACCATTCATGATCCTTTTCTTTATCCTGTTTCCGGCTTTCGCAATATATCTGTGTAAGAAAAGCCCGCTGATAGACAGGCTGGGCGCCGTGGTAGTGTGCTATATCGCCGGCATCGCCCTTGGAAACATCGGAGTGTTGCCCGAAAACTTTACCCGTGTCCAGGACGCGTTTATGACCGTTACGGTGCCGATCGCGCTTCCGCTCATGTTCTTCTCGCTCGATATGAAGCGGTGGTCGAGGCTCGCGGGCAAGTCGCTCCTGTCGTTCGGACTTCAGACCGTTTCGATCATTATCGTATCGATCGGCGGGTACTATATTTTCCGGGACGCGATCGGCGCGGAATCCTGGAAGCTCGCCGGCATGTTCATCGGCGTGTATACCGGAGGAACGGTGAACCTCGCCGCTATCGGAACCGCCCTACAGGTCGACCCGGCGCTGTACGTGGCGTCGCACGCATCGGACGTTGTGGTGTCTTCGGTGTACCTGTTGTTCCTCATCACCGCGGGCCAGCGCGTCATACTGAAGTTCCTTCCCGCTTTCAGCGCCGCAGGAAATGTTGCCGATGACATATCGATGGACGGGATGAATTCCTATGATGGAATTTTCGGCCGGAAAGTGTTCCTTCCGTTGCTGGGTGCTCTCGCGCTTGCCGTTCTGATTTTCGCGTTCGGAGGAGCGCTGACTCTGGTGGTGCCGAAGGAGGCGGGCATGGTGGTCGCCATACTATCAATCACAACCCTTGGCATCGCGGCCTCGTTCGTCCCGCGCATCCGGGCGATCAAGATGACCTATCAGCTCGGACAGTATTTTATTCTCATCTTCTGCCTTGTTGTGGGGTCGATGGCGGACATATCGAAGCTGATCGGTTCGGCTCCGGCGGTTCTCGGGTATGTCGGGTTTACCATCGCCTGCTGCCTTGTCCTGCATGTCGCGCTCTGCAGGGTATTCGGTGTCGATACGGACACCATGATCATCACCTCCACGGCCGGCATCAACTCGCCCCCGCTTGTCCCCGTCGTGGCGGCGGCGCTCAAAAACAGGGAACTGGTGGTTTCGGGCGTCATCACCGGCGTTATCGGCTGGGTGATCGGAAGCTATCTGGGTATTTCATCCGCCTATTTTTTACATGGTTCGGGCCTGTAACGGTGATAAAAACGATTTACGTTAAGAAAACGTAAATAATCGCTAATACTGCGAAAATTATTTGCGTCGGACGGGTTATAATGAGCTAGATGTCGTACTATTCGATATCAAGGCAGGGATTTCAGTGTTCGAAATACAGTCGCTTGTCGATTTCTATGAGCTCTACGGATACATCGCCGTATTCGGCGTGCTGCTTCTGTGCGGATTCGGGCTTCCGGTGCCGGAGGACATCTCTCTCGTCGCGGGCGGGATTATTTCCGGCCTTGGATACACCGATGTCCATCTAATGACCATTGTCGCAATG
>CAZEAH010000012.1:0-10592 GCA_964510075.1 uncultured Leptospirales bacterium
GATCGAGCTCCACCCTGTAGGTGGAACCGACGCGCGCCTGTCCAAGCATACCTATGACCAGCATGAGCGCGTTTCTCGCCTTCCAGCTTTTCACCTGGAGAAGCGTTCTCATGTATTCCATGCTCTCCGTCAGGGACGCCTGGCTCTGGTCGACCCTGTGCGCGAGTTTGGATACCAGGGCCAGCGCGAAATCCGGATTGAACTTGATGAGAGCCTCCAGGTTGTCGGCCGAGGCCTGGGCGAGAACGCACCTGGTCTCGCAGACAACGGTCACCGTCCTGCGCGTGTCGCCGAGCAGCGCGAGCTCGTTGAATATCTGCCCCTGCTCCATCGATTCGAGGAACACCCGTTCGCCTGATTCCAGCTCACGGTAGAAGTTGACGCGGCCTTTTTTAATGAAGTAAAACGTGGCGACGGTGTCCCCCTGCCTGAAAACCACGGCCCCCGGCTGGTAGGATACTTCTTTCTGCATTACCGTGGCCGGCCGCATGAAGAGCCTGCGTATGCCCTCGAACCCGGGCAGTTTGAGGTTGAACACAAGCCCCTTCCTGAGCCGGTACAGGTAGTATCGCCCGAGAAAATACATAAAAGAAGGCCCCGTGCCGTCGAACCGGATGATCGAGCCGGTGGGACCGTTCTGGGGCAGATGATTTTCCCAGGCGAGCGAAACGGGTACCGCGGGGGAACGGAAGCTCTGTGTTTCGAAGTAGACGGAGATGTCTTTGTCCAGGGGGAAAGGCTCGAATGTGCGGAGGAAACAGTTTGCCGCCGTGATATCGAAGGTCACCATGTTCTCCTCGTCGCCGCCGCGCCGAACGACGGCGTCGAAGATGATGGGAATGCGCATGGCCGCGTATTTGAAAAAGGACGGGTTCACGGTGCCCACCATCATGAGTATGAGCCCGATCGATGCCGGATAGATGGATACAACAAGTACCGCTTCCTCGGGCGTGAGTTCGATGCCTGCGAGAGACATGATCTCGCTCCTGAAGGGCAGGAGGACGGCGGCCGCGGCCAGGCAGAGCAGCGTCAGCGTCCACAGCGCCGCCCCTTTCTGCGCGCGGAAAAAGCGCGCATCCGAACTCGTCGGGGTCCCCATCGAATTGAGTATCCAGCGCTCGTACCGCGGCTGGCGGAACAGGACCATCCAGTCCTCGAGCCTGAGCCCGGTTTCCTTGAGCTCGGCCGTCGAAGGAATGATTTTTGCGCGGGCGATGAGCAGTTCGAGGGCGCCTACGGTGAGGATGATGAGCGGGCCGATCCAGTAGGAGCACCGGCCTCCCCGTAAAAGCAGAAGATCGAACACTCCGTGTATAAGGAGCGGAAAAACCGCCGCCCGGGCAATGTTCATTGCACGGTAGACCCCGCTCTCGCCCATGTTCCACAGGCCGAGGAAATACGCGATGAGAGCGCTTGTGGTGAGGTGAAGCGGCACCGAGAAGAGCACCCGGACGAGGATGATGGAGCGTCCGAAATTCGCCGCGTAGAAGACGTTTTCGACAAGGGAAAATCCGACGCCGACCATTATCCCGCAGATAACGGTGTCAAGCGGGCTCATCGACGCGCGGCCACGGACGATAAGAAGCAGAACCGCCATGGTGCCGAGCTTTTCCACCAGCGCGGCTTTCACCAGGGCGTCGATTACAACGGACGGTTGCGGGAAAAGTGAATTTATATACGGCGCGAGCAGTATGATGACGAGCGCGAGGGCGGCGCCGTAGAGCAAGGCTTCGAGATGTGCGAGGTATTCGGGGGTGATGGATTCCTGGCGGTAATGCTTCCGGAAATGTCTGAAGTAGATAAGGTAGATCAGAGGGACCGGAAGCAGGGCTGTTATGAAGGAGGTCAGCATGGTGATATGCGTCCCGGGGCGCCGTATTTCTCCTTAAACGGGAGATTCGCCGGTCGAACCATACCGGGTCTGGTATAATGATCGAAAAAAAACAGGAGGACATTTAGAGATATTATCCGAGGGAAACAGGTCGATGCATTACCGGCGGTCAGAAAGAGCGGCGACTGCGGAGCTATCCCGGGGATGTGCCGCGGTACGTCACCGCGAGGACAACCGACTGCATCCGCAGTCCGTCAAGCACTTTGTCGTTATAGAAGCCCGATGACGACGACAGAACGCCGCCCACCGACAGACTTGCCGAGAGGCTTTTTGAGGAGATGAGGGTAATGCACAGGCCCGGCATGGCCGCGCTGATTGGGTCCATGGCAATACTTTGCCTGGTGACCATTGGGAAAGGCAAGGTGTTGCTGATTCGCGCGTTTAGTTCGGGTCGATTAAGACTCCTGCTAAAAAGAAAATAGGGGGTGATGCGTAAAAACCGGAATACATTGTATGAAGCCGCCATGCCGAGCGTGACGCCTGTCAGCATGCCGCTGCCGCCGATCCGGGCCTGGATGTCGTTACCGAGAATGTTTACCGTTGGAAGTTTAACCTCCGCATCGTATCGCTGTACAAATACCCCCGCATAGACGGGTATGGACAGCCGCCCCTCCCCGGGAATGAGGTCGTATCCGATCCCGGCGTTCAGCGAGAAAAGTGAATATTCGGTGTCTGCCTTTACGGTGTCGTACGGGTCTCCGTAGAGCCTGCCCTTCAGTGCGCCGTTCATCGCCATGTACGACACGATTCCGTACGCCATCAGGCGGTTGCCTGTCGCATAGCCTCCTCCCAGCGCTCCCGCCGTTCCGGTCAGGTCATCGCCTTCGAGCTTCGGGTCATCGAACGGCCGGTCCACCCTGAACCAGGCCGGCACGCCGGTTACGGTCCAGTCTCCGGAGCGGTAGTGCGTCATCGGGACGAAGGAGTCCGCTACGATGGAAGCGGCCACCGAGGCGATTCCCTTAACGGCGTATGTGGCGGGGTCCGGGTCGAAGGCCTGGGAGTAGAGGGGACTGATGCATAAAGGGATGAAAAGTACCGCCATTAAGAACCATGAAAAAACAGACGGTCGCCGGACGCTTTCCGCGGCGCCATATCTCCCCGATAGATGGCAATTAAGGCGATTCATTCAGTTTCCCCGCGAAGAACAGCCCTTGCACGAAGAGCATTGGTCGGCGTTGCCGTCCATATTGTTTTCATCCTCCTCAATGGGGGTAACACGCGCTTTCTCCATCGAGGCGGAGAATTTCGAATAATCGCGTGCGAGTCGTCTCGTAATGATGAAATTATCATGATGAATGTATCGGGCGGAGATTTACAAGGAAAAAAGAATCGTCGCGCCAAGCGTGAGTCCGTGAAAGACGTCGGTCTCGGATCCGGAATCATCAGCCTGGCCGTCGGCGTCCAGGTCGGTATCGGACAATGAAAGGGTGAAGCGCTCGTACTGGTATCCGAGTTCCAGTTTGACGTGTTGCATGATCGTATAGGCAATCGAGACGTCGGCCATCAGGCAGTATGCTATCTCCACCTTTCCGCCGGTGAACTTGAAATTCTGGTTGAAGTAAGGGCTTTGCATCGTTAACTTTTGGTCGATCGAGCCGCCGACGACAAGACCCAGCGCGGCGTTCGCCTGCGCAGACAGGTTGTCGTTTACGCCCAGAATGATTCCCGCTCCCGCATAGGGCATGTGCATTACGGCCTTCATTTCATGAGGTACATGCTGTGAAGGAACAGTATGTGAGCCACGTTGAGGCCCGCCCACGAAGCACCCAGCAGTTGCAGTCGGAAAAATGAGGAGGGGTAGATATCCCATTGGATGCAGAGGTCGAGGACGATAAAAAAACCGAAGATGATCTGCAAACAATAGAAAAAATACTCCCTTTCCCGCAGTCTGGAGATAAAGAACGCGAGGAACAAGACAAACAGCAGAAGGGCTATCCCGATAATCATGTAGGAAAGGGTGATGAGCGTAAAATTTTGATTGATCCTGTCGGCATTCCATTCGTCGAATCCTGCCGCGGCCAGATTCCCGACCATTTCAGCGTATATGAAGTGGTGCAGGCGAATTGAAATGGAATTCCATTGCCCGTGGCGGATCAGCCCGGAGGGGACCAGGTAGTGCCGCGGATGGTTCCAGGCGGAGAATCCTCCGGGCGGAAACTTTCCCGTCCCGCCGATCTTAATACCGTTGAAAAATGTCTCATCCGCGTCCGCGATTGTTCCAAGGATGAGACCGATCTCCTTTCCAGCCGGGAAACCGTCCACCCGTATGGTTTTCCGCAGCCATAGTATTCCTCCGGCGCCGCCTGTTTTTCCTCTCGCGTAGGCGGTAAGGCTGCCGGGGAGTTCCGTAACGTCCCAGGCGGAATCATCGAAATCATGATCGGCATAGCGGGGATTGTCGCCGCAGTGGATCTTCCATGCCCCGTCCAGTGGAACCCTTTGGACCCGGGGCGCAAGCTGGGTATGGCTGACGGCGGCTGCCGTGAGCAGAATGCAGTTGGCCGTAAGGAGCAGAGCGGCTTTTATCACTCGGGTAACCCGAATTCCGATGGATTACCTTCAACACAATCGATTCGGTAAGCTGTTGTCATCGGGTATAGCATACTTACACTATAAACCGTACTGTAAAAAGGCAACCTTTATTCAATTCGGTCCGTGTCCGTACGGGAAAGAGCCCTGTGTACATCTGCCTTCCCGATAAATATACTGAGCCATCTCGTCCCGTGGGCCGTACGGTAAGCCCTGCAGGCGTCCACTTTCGGTTAAGAAACAATTCTCCCGCCCTTGAGATTGCGGGCCGTTCTGACGATTATTAATACAACAACCCTTTTGAGCAAAGAGGAAGGCCATGAAACAGGACGAACTGCTGGTCAACGCGCTCGTCTCAAGCGCGCGGGCGGATATCGGTCGCGGAGTCAGGCGAGAGGATATCCTTAAATCCCTTCTGTCACTTGTCGATGCCGATCTGTACCGAAGGGTTCGCGAACGAATATAAAAACCCGGCGCAGGTGTTGTTGGCGAATCCTTCCCCCCTCTTTCCGAAAGTCAATCGCAAGAACGCTGCCGAAAACCCCGGCCTGCACTCGTAATCGGACTTAAAATACTGTAGCAGGGAATTCGGGGAGCGGGGCGGCTGTTTAAAAGAACGCCCGGGAAGCCCCGGGCTTTTGACGATCGGTAAGGAAGAAGCCAGCGACCAGGATCGAACTGGTGACCTGCGCATTACGAGTGCGCCGCTCTACCGACTGAGCTACGCTGGCGGCAACCGTAAATATGGAACAGTCTTTATCGGCAGGGGGTGTATTTGTCAAATACATTTAACGGACGGGCCGGCATGCCCCTTGTTCGGGCCCCGGCAAGCTTCCGGGCACCGGCGGGTGCCGCCAAAAAAATACAAATATTCATTAACAGAATGTTATCTTATTATTAATAACTCTTGACAGGAATTTCCCCCTTTGTACCATTGCCACCATAGGCGTACCGGCTTTTTAAGGACATTCTTTATCTGATTGTTTCATTACTGGGGGCTGCGCAGGAGTTCCCGGATTCTGGAACGACGTTCAAAATCTTACATAAGGGGAGTGGGCCAATGAAGATAGTGGTTTTGGTCAAAGAGGTTCCGGATATGGAATCCAAGTTTAAAATTGTCGGCGATGCCAAGATCGACGAATCCCAGATTGCATTCAAGATGAACGACTTCGATGAGTACGCGGTCGAAGCCGCGCTTCAGCTCAAGGAAAAGTTCGGCGGAGAGGTCGTCATCGTGTCCTCAGGTCCCGAGCGCGTGACCAAGGAAGTGCGCCAGGCGTTCGCCATGGGCGCCGACTGGGGCATCCATGTCAGCGATCCCCAGATCGATGAAGGCGACAACTTCGTGGTCGCCGGCGCGCTGGTAAAGGCAATCGAGAGCCTCGGCGGCGTTGATCTGGTAATGACCGGCGTACAGGCCGAAGACGATCAGGCCGCCCTGACGGGCGTGTTTGTGGCCGACATGATGAATTTCGCTCATTGCACGAACGTTGTTAAGATCGAGGTCGGTGCCGACCAGAAGTCCCTCACCGTAAACCGTGAGCTCGAAGGCGGCCTCAACGAGGTCCTCGAAATGGCGATGCCCGCCGTGCTCACAATTCAGTCGGGTATCAACCAGCCGCGGTATCCCACCCTTCCCGGCATCATGAAGGCGAAAAAGAAAAGACTGGACCTCAAGAAGGCCGCGGACCTCGGCGTAAGCGCTCTCGGCGACGCCGGTTCCAAGACCAAGTTCCACAAGATGTTCTTCCCCGTATCCGAGCACAAGGCCGAGATCATCCAGGGAGACGCGAAGGCCGCGGCGAAGACGCTTGTCGACAAACTCAGAAACGAAGCGAAAGTGATATAAGGGGGTAGAAGCACATGGCCAGAATACTCGTAATAGCGGAACAGAGGAACGGCAAACTGAGCGAGGCGACTCTCGAGCTCTGCAAGGCTGCCAAGGAGATCGCTTCGGGGCTGGGCGCGACCCCCGCGGCCGCGGTTTTCTACAAGGACGACAGCCTCGCGAAGGAAGTCGCCGCTTACATACCCGAGGTGTTCGCGGTCGTCGACGCGAAGCTCGCCGCCTACGACGCGGACCTGTACGCGCAGGCGGTCAAGGCCGTCGTTGAGGCCCAGGATGTAAAAGGCGTACTCATTCCCCACAGCTATGACGGCGTCGACTACGCCGGAAAGGCCGCGCTCGCAATCGGCGCCGGTATCGTTTCCAACTGCAACAAGGCCGCGGTCGAGGGCGGAGCGGTTGTGTTCACCCGCAACACCTACAACGGGAAGATTCAGGAGCAGAAATCGGTCAAGACCGATAAGTTCGTCGCCACCTTCGAAAAGGGCGCGTACGACAAGGAAGCCTCCGGCGGCGCCGGCAGCGTGACCGCGGTTTCGGTTTCCCTCGCGGATTCCCGCCGCAAGATCAAGGAAGTCATCGCCACCATGGCCGGCTCGGTCGACATAAGCCAGGCGAAGGTCATCGTGTCCGGCGGACGCGGAACCAAGGAAAAGGACAAATATAACGACGTTATCGTAAACCTCGCAAAGAAGCTCGGCGGTGAGTACGCGGCGTCGCGTCCCGTGGTCGATGCCGGTTGGACCGATGCCGCCCGCCAGGTCGGGCAGTCCGGAAAAACCGTCGCCCCGGCGCTCTACATCGCCGCCGGCATCTCCGGCGCCATCCAGCACGTTGCCGGCATGAAGGGCTCACAGTGCATCGTCGCCATCAACAAGGACCCGGAAGCACCGATATTCAATATCGCGACCTACGGGATCGTCGGCGATCTCTTCGAAGTCATTCCGGCGATGATGGAAGCCCTGGGCTGAGGCCCCATCAACACCGCACAACCGAAAAGGGCCGCGATCGATTCGCGGCCCTTTCCTTTGTATGATTCAAAAAATACGGATGCGGATCGGCTCTCAGAAGGTACGGAACAGCACGCCGGTCCGAACCGTGGCGCCGTAGAGGTGGTCCGAGGATTCATCGTTCCCGCTGAATGTGGTAAGACAGCGCTCGCCGACAAGGGATACGAAGATGTCCGTAAAGCGCCCGACGGCGAATGTGACCTTGAGACCGGCCGCGACCGCGAACTGGGTGTTGTTGAGATATTTAAGGACATCGGTGTCGGTATCGCCGAACTGCATCGAGGCCGACAGGTAGTGCGTCAGGTTGAAACCGCCGAGCAGGCCGAATGACATGCGCCACCAGTCGGCCGAGGCGAGCAGCATGAACGGAATGGACAGCCCCTGTATCTTTGCGGAACCCTCTTCTTTGTATTTAAATTCAACACGCGAAAACCACAGGCCCGAATGAACCCCGAAATGCCGGCTCATCATCGACTCGAACACCAGACCGCCGCCCAGGGCCGTGGAGGAGTCGATCGCGCCCGGCCCGTCGCCCGCGTCCGCCACGTCGTAGGTGCCCGCGAGCGCTCCCGCGCCGAAAGAGACCCGCGTCCCCGCGTCGCCGGGATTTTCCGCGCCCGCGGCGGGGGCCGCGCAGACCATAAGCGCCAGGAGTGCGGTTGTGAACCCCTTCGCGCGGATACGTCTCATTATGGGGCTGGTCGATTTCATGGCTTTTCCGTCATGATACAGGTACCGTTAAAAATCGAACCCTTCTCGATGTAGAGCTCGGGACAGATGAGGTCGCCGCTTGAGACACTCTTGCTGAACAGCTCTACCCGCTGGGTGGCCTTGATTTTTCCGTTGAAGGTGCCATTCACCGAAACAACGCCCGATTTGACGTCGGCGCTCACCCTGGCCTCCTGGCCTATCATGAGATGACCTTTCGTCTCGATCTTTCCCTCGAAGAAGCCCTTTATTTTGAGCGAGTTCTTGAAGACGAGCCGTCCCCGGAACTCGATGTCGTCGGCGATGACGGTGCTTATCTTATTTTCGTCCTCGACTATTTCCCGTATCTCGTTCATCCGGCGCTCCTGTTGTGATTGGCTGAATCCTGTAATGAACACCCGAAGAAGCGATGTCAATACTATTTCGCGACGGAGCATAGTATCCACGCGGCCGCGCGATATGTCAAATTAAAAAGGAAGCGCCCCGCCGGAGGTCGAACGCTCGTCGACGCGCCGTGTAGGAAGGCAGGGGACCGAGTGTCAGTACAAATAAAGTCATATAAAATAATATAAATACAATGAGCCTTATTATACAAATAATAATATATGGTGATATACAACAAAATAGTAAAATATACTTGAAAAAGACCGCGGACCCATAAGCATTGGCATGATCCCGCGACAGCGGACCGGTTCCGCACCGGAACCGCGAAACCAGGCCGCCGGCGGGATCTTCTGGATGCTGTATCTTACACTCGAGGAGGACGTAACATGGCTAGCTCACTGGTCGAAAAGCGCGATATCGATTTTATCCTGTACGAGCAGTTTGATATTCTCGAACTTACCAAAAAAGAGAAGTTCAGCTATTTCTCCAAAGACGAATTCGACATGACGATCGAACAGGCCCTCAAGTTCGCCGAGAACGACCTGGCCACGGTGAACCAGGACGGCGACCGCATAGGGGCGAAATGGGACAACGGCAAGGTGACGGTCCCGGCGTCATTCCACGGTCCGCTGAAAACCTACGGCGAGGCGGGCTGGGTCTCCGCCGCGGACGATCCCGATGTCGGCGGTCAGGGGCTTCCGATGTCGGTATTTACGGCGTGCAACGAAATGTTCCATGCGGCCAATACGGCCATCAATCTCTATCCTGGACTGGCCCACGGGGCCGGCAAGCTCATAGAGCTCTACGGCACCGAGGAGCAGAAGAACAAGTATCTGGGCAAGGTCTATTCGTTCGAGTGGGGCGGCAGTATGTGTCTCACCGAGCCCGGGGCCGGGAGCGACCTGGCGCATGTGTCGACCAAGGCCGTCCGCATTGATGACAAGCACTATAAAATATCCGGACAGAAGATATTCATCACCGGCGGGGACTACGACGCGAAGCCCAATATCGTCCATCCGGTGCTCGCCCGCCGCGAGGGCGATCCCGAAGGCATTAAGGGTATATCGATCTTTATCGTGCCCAAGTACAGGGTGAACGACGACGGATCGATCGGAGCGTACAATGACGTGGCCTGCGCCGGAATCGAGCACAAGATGGGAATAAAGGGCTCGGCGACCTGCCAGCTGAGCTTCGGCGACAACGGCGATTGCATCGGCGAGCTGCTGGGCCAGCCCTGCCAGGGAATCGAGATCATGTTTCACATGATGAACGAAGAGCGCCTCAACGTCGGCGTCCAGGCCCTCGGCATCGCCTCGACTGCCTACCTCAACGCCCTGAAGTACGCGCAGGAGCGCCTGCAGGGCACCGATATCCGCCTGAAAGGCAAATCGACCAAGCTTCTCAACATCATCAAGCATCCCGACATCCGCCGCGGCCTTCTGTGGATGAAGGCCTATGTCGAAGGACTCCGCGCGCTGAATTACTACGCGGCCTACTGCATGGACCTGCGCAACGCCGAGACCGATGAGAACGTCGCCAAGACCGCCAACGGCTTCCTCGAGTTCCTCACTCCGGTATGTAAGGCCTATTCGAGCGACATGGCCTACGACGTCTGCGAGCAGGCCATCCAGATCTTCGGCGGTTACGGTTTCTGCGGCGATTATCCCGTGGAGCAGTTCGCGCGGGACTGCAAGATCACCTCTCTCTACGAGGGCACGAACGGCATCCAGGCGATCGACCTCCTCGGCCGCAAGCTCCCGATGGGCAAGGGAGAGTTCTTCAAGTACATCGTCGGGCAGATGGAAAAGACCATCAATGAAGTCGGCTCCGATATGGCCCTCAAGAAATACGTCGATCTTACGAAGAAGGCCAAGGACAACATGGTCGACTGCGCCCAGCACCTCATGGGGCTGATGCAGCAGATGCAGATCCCCGAGGCGTTCCTTTCCGCGACGCCGTTCCTCGAAGTGGTCGGCGACACGATCCTCGGATGGATGCACCTGTGGCAGCTCTCGATCGCGCACAAAAAGCTCTCCGAGATTTTCGAGAAGGCGAACGCGGCGACCGAGGACGAGAAGAAGGCGGTCATCAACGACAACCGCGAGGCGGCCTTTTATTCCGGAAAGGTGCACTCGGCGCGTTTCTTCATCTCAAAGATACTTCCGCTGCAGGAAGGCAAAGTGAAATCGATCCTGGACGACGACTTCGCAGCGCTCCAGAT
>CAZEAH010000012.1:10602-16832 GCA_964510075.1 uncultured Leptospirales bacterium
CAACAGGCGGCGGCGCGGTTTGCCGGCGCGCGGCCGCTTTTTGTAAACGCCGCATTCAATCCGGCCGCAGTGGGCCGGATTTTTTGTTCATTTCGCGGCGCGATCGACCCCCGACAGCTTTCATCGCGCTCTCTCCGTCCGTTCGAGCGTGGGGCCTAAAAAAATTCTTGCTTTCCCGCCGTAGCGACGGTTAATGACACCCGGCGGCCGCGCCCGCCCGAAACCACGCTCCCGGAAGTGTCCCATGGAAGAAATCTTGAACAAGGCGAACGAACTCGGACTGATGATACGCGGAACCGATCTGTACCGGCGGTACGAGGAGCTTTCGGTGAAGATGGACGCTGACGAAGCCTCAAAAAAACTGCTTCAGGAATACGCGCGCGTAAGCGAAGAGCTCTATGTCAAAGAGTCCTCGGGCACGCCCATCGAGGCCGGGGAAAAGAAAGGCTTCCAGGAGCTTACCGAGAAGGTTTCGCAGAACCAGCTTATAAAAGAGTATATCGCCACGCAGAGCTACTTCCTCAACCTGATGATGCAGATACAGAAGGTCATAAGCGAGCCCGTCGGCGAGCCGATCGAACAGAGCCGCATCATCAAACCCAACGCGGGTGGGAAAATCATCACCGACTTCTGACCGCTCCCGCCTCTTGTCATCCCCGGCGGGCAGTGTCTCCCGGCGGGAGTCCGCTGCGTTTCCGGCGCTGTCGCTCCACCGCGTATAACGCGGCGGCGTAATGATATAAAAACTCAGCGGTGTCTCGCGGTGTATTGCGGAGTGAGGCAGCCCTGCCGTGGCCTTGCGTGCGATGGAGTCCGGTGGCTGCCACTCTCTTCCGTACGCTTCCGCCTTCCCGCGCCGCGCGTATATCGCTTTAAAAAAGGCTTGCGTTTTAGATGTATGTTTACATTATTTCATAAATGTTTCGATGGGGCCTCTGCCCCCCGTTTCCGTCCGCGAGGTGTGTTCATGGATTACGAACTGCTCAAGTCCATAGTGCTGAACGCGGTCCCCTGGATCGGGACGAGCGGCCTCAGCGTGGATGTTCTCGAGGAGAGACACGTGCGGCTTTCGGTGCCGGTAAGGGAAAAACACCTCAATCACGTCGGTATCGTCTGGGCCGGTACGCATTTCATGTTGATGGAGGTCGCCGGCGCCGCGCTTTTCGGCGCGACGTATGACTTCAGGCGATTCGTTCCCGTCAACAAGGGCATGAGCATCCGCTACCACAGGCCCGCGGTGACCGACCTGATATGCGACCTGTCCATAAGCGCCGAGGAGGCCGCCGCAAAGCTCAGGCCGGTGGAAGAAAAAGGGAGAGGCGACTGGTTCATCGACGTGCCGGTGATGGACGCTGAGGGGAACACGGTATCGTCGGCTTCATGTAATTTTTATATTATCCCGACACCCGACGGCTTTCGTGGAAAGTGACTGAGCTACTGACCGGCCGCGCGCCGGTCCGGTCCCGGGGGAAGCGATGAGGAACGCGAGGAAAAAACCGGACGAAATCGCGGTGTACGGCGCCGGCCTTGCGGGAATGGTCGCCGCAATCAACCTGGCGCGCGAGGGCCACAGGGTCGTGGTGTACGACCGGGAGCCGCGGGTAGGGGGTTCATCCGCGGTGCATCCATCCATTCACACCACGCCGCTGCAGCCGCGCGAGACCTGGGACTATATCGGCATCGACCTCTCCGACTGTTTCGTGCCCACCCGCGAATATCCGGCCTTCTGGTACAACTCCGGAAGGATAACACTGCCCCCCTATGTCAACAATACGAAGGCGTACAATGTCGAGCGGGGCCCCAGAAAATGTTCCGTCGACGCCCGGTTGTACGATATTGCGCGCCGGGAAAAGGTGCAATTTGTCTTCGGCCGGACGCTGGGGGCGGAGGAACTGGCGAGGGCTTCGAAGGGAAGCATTATCGCCACGGGACTGTACCGGGAGGTGTATGAACTTGTGGGAGTTCGCTGTGCGGGAACCTTTGGATACATCGCGACCGCGCCGGCGCCGGAGGGGGAATCGAGCGGGGCGATCCATATGGGCCGCTACAGCGTCGATTACGGCTACACCGCCTCGCTCAACGGGCTCATGTTCGCATTGCTCTTTTCCCGTTCGCCCCTGAGCGAAAGGGAGCTTGCCGCCTTTCGTCGAGTGCTTTATAAATCCCGCGGTATCGAGTTCGATTCGTGGCGTTCCTTTACCGGGTATTTCCCGCGCGAGGCGAAGCTGTTCTGGGAAGGGAAGATACTTGCCGGCACCCTGTCGGGAATGATCGAGCCCTTCTGGGGATACGGTATTGTGGGCGCGCTCCTTTCGGGCAAAGTGGCGGCGCTGGCCCACTCGAGTACGACAAGGGCGGCCATGGATTTTCACCGCTTTACCCGCGGTTTCCGGAGCAAGCTCGCGCGCAAGGAAAAGATGGACTCTCTCCCCTTTAACAAACAGCTTCTGCGCCTTGCGATTCTGAAGGCGCGTTTCGATTGCTGGCGGAACCCGGATCTCGCCGCCTCGGTGAGGGAACCGGTGCGCTGGTTCGAGTGATCCCCCTTCTCCATTTTTTTTCCGGCCTGCGCCGCGGTACGGTCGGAAATTGTTGATTTTAATGACCTGCCGCGCGTATTAATACCGGAGCGTATCATCGAAAATATGTGCAGGAGCGAGCATGTCCTCTTATCTGATAATCGCCGTATTCGTGCTTCTCGTGATCAACGTGGCGGTGCTTCTGGTGATGCTTTTGCGGGGGGATCGTCAGGGGACGGCAGGTCTCGAACAGCGGCTTGCCGCTCTCGAAAAGGGCCAGGAGCGCGCGGAGCAGGGCATAAAGGAGGAGCTGGGGCGCGCCCGGCTGGAAGCCGCCTCGGCTGCCCGCCAGGGCCGCGAGGAAGGGGCGAATTCCCTTCGATTGTTCAGCGATTCGCTCCTCGCGCGCATGACCGAGATAGCCGGTTTGCAGAAGAACCAGCTCGACTCGTTCGCGCAGCAGCTGGCCACGCTTACCGCTTCGAACGAAACCAGGCTCGAGCGCATGCGCTCAACGGTGGAGGAGCGGCTGAGGGCCCTTCAGGACGACAACACGCGCAAGCTCGAGGCCATGCGCGCGACCGTGGACGAAAAACTGCAGTCCACGCTCGAAAAGCGCCTCGGCGAGTCCTTCAAGCTGGTAAGCGACCGCCTGGAGCAGGTGTACCGGGGGCTCGGCGAGATGCAGGCGCTGGCGTCGAACGTCGGCGACCTCAGGAAGGTGCTGACGAACGTCAAGTCCCGCGGGACTTGGGGCGAGATCCAGCTGGGGGCCCTGCTCGAGCAGATCCTCAGCGGCGAACAGTACGAGGCGAACGTCGCCACCAGGCGCGGCAGCCGCGAGCGGGTGGAGTTCGCCATACGGCTTCCCGGCCGCGGCGATGGAGAGGCCGCGACGGTCTGGCTGCCCATCGACGCCAAATTCCCGCAGGAGGACTACCAGCGCCTGCTCGAGGCGCAGGAGCAGGCCAACGCCCGCGCCGCCGAGGAGGCGGCGAAAGGCCTGGAGGCGCGGATAAAGTCCTCGGCGAAAGACATACGCGAAAAGTACCTCAACCCGCCTGAAACGACAGATTTCGGCATCATGTACCTTCCCACGGAGGGTCTGTACGCGGAGGTCATACGGAGGAGCGGACTGACCGAAACGCTCCAGCGCGAATACCGCGTGGTGGTGGCGGGGCCGACCACGCTCGCCGCGCTTCTCAACAGCCTGCAGATGGGCTTCCGCACCCTCGCCATAGAAAAACGCTCGAGCGAGGTGTGGGCGCTTCTCGGGGCGGTAAAGATGGAGTTCGGGCGCTTCGGCGATATCCTCGACCGGACGCAGCAGAAGCTCCGCGAGGCGAGCAACACCATAGAGGACGCGGCGCGCAAATCGCGCACCATCGAGCGCAAGCTCCGCAAGGTGCAGGAACTGCCGGCGGCCGAGGGCGCGGCGATGCTGGCGGATGACGATGAAGGCGAGGCGCCCGGCAACGGCGCCGTAGAACCGCATTCGGAGAGAAAATCCAGATGAGTATAGCGAGAGTGCTGACCATAGCGGGCTCGGATTCCGGCGGCGGCGCAGGAATACAGGCCGACCTCAAAACGATCACCGTGCTGGGCGGTTTTGGAATGAGCGTCATAACGGCGCTCACCGCCCAGAATACCACCGGGGTACAGGGGGTGCTCGACATCCCCGTGGAATTCATCGAGAAGCAGTTCGATTCCGTTCTGTCGGACATCGGCGCGGACGCGGCGAAGACTGGAATGCTCTCATCCTCGGAAATTATCGGAACGGTCGTCCGAAAGATCAGGGAATACCGGATAGATCGGCTGGTGGTCGATCCGGTGATGGTGGCAAAAGGCGGCGCGCACCTGTTGCGCGACGAGGCGCGCGAGAGCCTTATCACCGCCCTGCTGCCGCTCGCCCTGGTCGCCACGCCAAACGTTCCCGAGGCGGCGGCATTGTGCGGCTTTCCAATTGAATCGATTGACGATATGAAGAAGGCGGCCCGTTCGATCCGTGCGATGGGCGCGCGGAATGTCGTTGTGAAGGGGGGGCACCTGGACGGTGACGCGGTGGACATTCTCTACGATGGCAGGGATTTCCACACGTACGCCGTCCCGCGTATCCCCACCGCCGATACCCACGGTACGGGATGCACCTATTCCGCGGCCATAGCGACCGCCCTGGCGCGCGGAGAGAGCGTACACGGCGCCGTGGAGAGCGCCAAACGCTATATCACCGAGGCGATCCGCTCTTCGCTCAGGCTGGGACGCGGCCACGGCCCCACCAACCACCTTGCGCCGATCACCTCCTCCTGAGCGCGGTTTGGCTTGACTCCGGGCCCGATTGCGCATACAGTAACGGGCAGAGGAGGCGGAAAGGGATGATTGCGCTCATTCGAATACCGACGGCCGTAATCCGCGCGCTCTGCGCGGTTGCGCTTTTTGTTTTTACGCCGGCGTCCTGGGCGTTCGCCGCGGGGCCTGTCGTAATCGATGAGAGTTTCAAGAGTGCCGCCATAGGGCGAAACCTCGAGATACTTATCGACACCGACAGGCGGTATACAATCGACGAGGTATCTTCGCCGAATTCCGCCTGCGGATTTACACTTTCCGATTCCGATCACCCCAATTTCGGCTATATACGCGGGGCCGTCTGGGCGCGCTTCACCCTGGAGAACCGGAAGACCGAAACTATCGATCTCCTTCTTGAATTTCCCCAGCCGTTTGCGGACCATGTGGATTTTTACGCGTTTTCCGGATCCTCGGTAAAAGTCATTCGGACGGGGGACATGCATCCTTTCGACTCTCGTCCGGTCCGCCACCGCAATTTCGTCTTTCCAGTGCGCCAGGGGCCGGGCAGGGCCAATTACTATCTGCGGGTGGAGACCACCTCCACGCTGAGTTTCATGCTTTATCTCTGGACGGTGGGCGCCTTCGCCGAGCACGAGGAGGTCGAGAACGCCGTACTCTGGGCCTTTTACGGTATCATGATTTCTATGTTTCTCTACAACCTTTTCATCTTCTTCTCGGTGAGGGACCGGAGTTATCTCTATTACGTGTTCTTCGTCGGCATGCTGCTGGCATATACGCTGACCTTCAACGGGGTGCCGTTCAAATATCTCTGGCCGTCAAACGTCTGGTGGGCGAACGTCTCGCTGTCGGTGTTCGTTAACCTCCTCGGGGCGGGATTCTATCTCTTCGCGCGCTCCTTTCTGAATACGAACAAACACATGCCGCTCCCTGACCGTCTGCTGCTGGCTCTGGCGGGATTAAGTATTATCAACGTGGTACTCGCCCTCGCGCTTCCTCCCGGGAAGGCCGACGGTCTTGGGGTATATACCTCTATCGCCGGCATGGCCGTGATCACGGCCGTTGTGACCGTTTCGCTTAAAAAAAGGGTTCCTTCCGCGCGGATTTACCTGCTTGCATGGGTTGTATATATCGTCGGCGTTTCCGTCGGCATTCTGCGGGCTCTCACGATACTTCCCGCCAACTTCCTGACGCATTACAGCATCCACATGGGCGCCGTGCTCCAGGTGATCCTTTTTTCCTCCGGGCTCGCCGAGCGCATCAACAGCGCGCGCGCCGGACGCCTGCGGGCGCTCGAGGCCCTTGCCGAGTCCGAGGAGAAGTACCGGCGGCTTATCGAAAACGCCACCGAGGCGATATTCATAACGCGGGACTTCCGCGTGGTGTTCGCGAACGCGCGCACCTTCGAGT
>CAZEAH010000013.1:0-16436 GCA_964510075.1 uncultured Leptospirales bacterium
AAATGTCATAGTAGCGCGCAAGCTCCTCCCCGTAGCCCGCCGTCCCCGAGGCGACGGTCACCGGGTTTTTCAGGCGCAGGCCTCCTATCTGTACCGCCGTATCGATGATGACACCCCCGATTCCCGATTAAGAACGGGATATGACACCGCCGCCTTACCGGCCAGTCAAGAAATAAAAAAGGGCACCGCACGCGATGCCCCCAGTTGACGTTGAATCGTATGTATAAAAGCCTTTTAACCTTCCTCCACGGGAACGCAGTCCCCCGGGCCTCCCGGCACCCATCCTTTTTGTATGATTGTATTACCATACCTGCCCTTCACTGTCAAGAAAAATATTTGCACGATGGCCCTTTTGGCGGTTAAGGTTCCGGTGGCGCGCCCGACGACAGGCGTGCGTACCCCAAAGGAGGAGCCGAGGATGCGAACCGGTCCCCGCACAGTCACTTTTTTGTTTCCGTTACTTCTGCTCGGCGCCGCGCCCGGCTGCGACAGAGGCGAGCTTGTAACAATCAGCCGGCCCATGCTGGGGACCATGGTCTCCCTCACGGTGATAGCTGATACGCGAGAATCGGGGGTCAGAGCCTCCGAAGCGGCTTTTGGCGAGATAGCGCGCATCGAGGCCCTGATGAGCCCGAAAATCGCCGACAGCGACATCGCGCGCCTGAATCGCGGGGCCGCGCGGTCTCCTGTATCCGTCTCGGAAGAGACGTTTGCTCTCCTCCGGACCTCCATCGAGGTGTCGCGTGAGACGGGCGGGGCGTTTGACGTCAGCTTCGCCTCGCTCGGCGGCCTCTGGAAGACGGGAAGCGAGGATTTCCGCCCGCCTGATGCCCTACAGGTTACGCGAATGCTCCCGCTGGTCGATTATCGAAAGATCCGCCTTGAAGAGAAGGGGCGCCGGGTATCCCTCGCCCTTCCCGGGATGCAACTGGGACTCGGGGGTATTGCCAAGGGCTATGCCATAGGGCGGGCGGTCCAGGTCCTCCGCCGGGAAGGGGTCAGAGCCTCCATTGTCGACGCGGGCGGCGACCTTCAGGTGACAGGCGACCGGTTCGGCGACCCATGGCGGGTCGGCCTTATGCACCCCCGCAAAAAGGAGATCATACTCGCGTTTTCCGCCCGTAACGGAGAGGCGGTCGTGACCAGCGGTGACTACGAGAGGTTCGCCATTTTTAACGGAATACGGTATCACCATATCCTCGACCCGAAAACGGGCTTTCCGGCCCGGGGGCTTGCCTCGGTGACGGTGATTGGCTCTGACCCCGTTCGGGCGGACGCCTATGCCACCGCCCTGTTCGTCATGGGAGGGGCCGGAGCCCGGGAATTCGCGCGCAAGAATTCGCGAATCAAGGTAATTCTGATCGACGAAGAGCTTAACATAGCGGCTTCGAAGGGACTTAAGGGGAGGATTTCGCCGACTGGAAACGAGAAGATCGAATGGTTTTAGGGGATGGGGTCAGAGCCTCGGGCTCCCTGTCAGGCCGCTAACGCGCCCTCCCGCACGCCGGATAAGTATTTGACGCGAACACGAGGAACATCTAGGCTCCATAAATACAGGAAGAACGACATCATGAATGAGCAGAGCACAAAGGCATCTTCAGCGGCTCGCACGGCTCAAAACGACATCTGCGCCGCGATGGTTCGCAATCTTGGAAAATGCGCCTCCCTCACCTCTACCCTTTTCGCCATGAAGACCTCGCTCTATCGATCCCTGTATCCGAACAGCGACAGCGGAGAAATCCGGGAGTTGCTGCTGTGCGATATCCTCAGGCGCAAATCGGGGGGCGAACCGTGCCGCTGACGGACGATCCGCTGATCCATGTGTCAGGCCTGTTCCACGCGCACGGGATTAAATTCTGTGTGGCAGGAGGATGGGCAGTCAGTATATGGGGGGCCGTCCGGGCCACGGAGGACATTGACCTGGTCGTTATGGCCGACCCCGGCGATCATGAGGCAATCAGTCGGATTCTCGAAAGTCGCTACCGCGTCATCAGCCATCCGGCTTTTTTCTTCCCCGGCACCCACACCCCGGTATGGCGAAACGTTCTTACCTCTCCGGACATCGACGACCACTGCGTGCTCGACATCATCATCGCGACCACCGACTATATGAAAGCGGCCGTTGAACGGGCGGTATTCATAGAATATCGCGAGGTCTCCCTTCCCATCATCGCCCTCGAAGACCTTATCATCGTCAAGGCGATGGCGGGGAGGACACAAGACAGGGCCGACATAGAAGCCCTTCTGAAAGGAACCATGCCGCTGGACACCGAATACCTTAAAAAGACCGCGCGCGAGCTTGGCGTCGATGTTTCGTTTTTATCAGGGTAACAAATAAGCGACCAGATTTCGAGCCATCCGCGGCAAAGTTCACACAATCGGCTTCCCTGCCCGGGGGCTCGCGTCGGTGACGGTGATAGGCTCTGACCCCGTTATTACGACGCCCACGCCGCGGCCCTTTTCGTGATGGGAGGGGCCAGAGCCCCGTTACACCGGTTCTGGCCAGACAACCGTCACGGATTTATTCGAGTGTCGGAATAGATATCCGCCCGGCTATTTCGATAATCATACCAGAGAAATAGCCCACCCCACGGTGCCCCGCCATCATTATAATTCAGCGTTTTCAGCGTAAGCTCAGAGGATGTCCACGTTCCTGGTATTCCGATCGTTACTCCGTCATAATCAAACGGCGCTCCCACCACACCGTCGGCGTCCCAGAGCCGTACACCGGCCCCATCGACCGCCTGGGCCATTAGTACGTATCCTATATAGGGACCGTAAAACCGTTCATCGAACCAGCTTACAATAGCACCCGCCGCGCTATCGGGGGTGATGGACAGGCCCGCCTGATACGCATAGGTCAGTACCGAAACGATGGGCGTTTCGCCATATCCCGGAGCGTTGTCGCCGTCGGCGGAATCGAATTTCTGGATGAAGATTTCACTCCCCCGCGAATACACAACGGTAGGATAATTGCCGGTCGTCGAAAGGCACATCGCCGCGTCGTCGACATTGGCTATCGACGAGGTCCAGGCTATGCCCATAACCGAAGAAATACGCCGGAGGTATAGAGTAGTGCCGTTTTTATACAGTACATAGAAGGCACCATAGTTATCCGAAACCGCGTCAACGAGCGTAGAAGCCGCCGGAGTCAACTGCACCCCGAGACCGCCGTTGGCCGCGTCATCAGCGGCGTTTACAACACCATTGCCGTCAACCCGTTTCCCATAATACGTATAGGTGGGGCCCGCCCCGCTCTGGTACACCGCGAAGGCCCCGCCGTTGAACGCCGCTCCGAGGTACCCGCGGTTCAGCAGCCTGACATTCGCCTGCGTCCCGGCGGCACCGCTGATGGTAAACTCGCTGCGGAAAACGCTCCCGTCGCGAAGCCGGATCACGACACCATAAATATCCCCGCCGCGCTCATAAGCGAAAAGCATGCGCGGCTGCAGGACCACATAGCGCTGCCCCAGGGCGGTGATGAGGTCGGTGTTAAGGGTGAGCTGTGTCGCGGAATTCACCGTCACCACATACGCGTCCTGAGAGGTGGTTATATTACGGACCATGTCGCCCTGACGGACCGGGTAATTCGCCGAGGTGAAGCTCGCGTTGGTGTCGTTGAGCGTATTGACCGCGCCGTCGCTTGTGGTTATGCCGAGTTCTATTACTCTGTCGTTGCTCGCGAAAATGATGAAACGATCATTGACCGTGTCGAAGATGTCCCGGTTCAGGGTGATCCGGGTAGCCGAATTAACGACCGCAACGGTGGCGTAGCGGTTGTCGGTGACGTTATACACGATATCACCCGGATCGACTCCCTGCGCCGTAAAATCCGCAACCGTCGAACGGAGCTCGCCCGCGACGACCGAGGTGGCATACCCTGATTCAATAACGCTGGCGGTCTCGGCCGGGTCTGCAAACCTGAGAATAGAATACGCATTGGCATTGGACATAATATTCGCTGAAAGCGCCAGCGCCCTGTTCCCGATACCCGTCGCTCCGAACGTCGCGTAAAAGACCACGCGTGCAAGACTTGGATTAACGGGAATATCGAGATTAGTATAATTAATCACGACATCGTCAACTGCAACCGGAAGCGGGGCCGCTACGGTAGTAAACAGGGCGGACGGGTTATTATCATACAGCGGACTGGCAGGTGGAGCATCCGATGTCCCATTTGCGATATTATTAAAGACGGTGATATTTGTGCCATTGACAATACCGGTATTCCGATCCACTATGAGGTGATAAAAATCACTGATCGGCGTCGCAAGCTCGTGGGTTTCACAATAATTATCATATATCTCATAATCCCTGTTGCCTCCGGTAAAAATATTATTATCGAGGCTCAACACCCGATTGCTCACCACGCCGGTAACGAAAGCCCAGGTCGAGTTGTCCGTCCTCCATACCAGATCATCAGGATCGACCAGCCCCGACCACGCGGCACCCGCATCGACAACATGGCTGTCCCTATTCGCGGTAGATGGACCCGAAACCGTAACTGTATGCTCAATTAGATAGCCATCCCCGACATTGGGGAATATTGCGCTATCGAGCGTTAGCGTATTGTCATCGTCTATGCTTAGAACTTGCGCCCAGGACGTGGTTGTCGTATTCTGCACGTAGTCACCGATACTAACCGTGGTAGTCCACGTACTGTGTGGCCCAACCGTGTCAATCAGCTGATCGAAGGTAGCATTTGTCGCTGAATTAACACCTGTATCAACTGTTGTGAGCCGTTCAATCCGATAGCTCTCGCCCCAGGTCATTATATTTCCGGTTAAGGCAAGATCGATTGCCGATACCGAGCTTACCTGCTCCCATGTATCATCTGTAAGGTTGTGAACCCAGTCATTCACCGCCACTCCGGCGCCACTGAAATTTGCCAGTACGTCGACAAGCCTGTTCGCCGTACTCTCGGTGCCGCTGTCAATGTATGTTACCGAAATGACACTCACCGGAGTCCCACCGGAAAGCCGGCTGTAGACCCCGCCGTTGCTAAGCAGATCTCCCAGGCTCATGGACGCCCATGAATATCCATGAGGTCCGTATACATTTGTACCGGCGTTCGTATAATTTGTCCCACTGTGCATGAGGTGATTGGCCGCGGTAAAGCTGCTCGTGTCGGTTAAATCGCCGATGGTATAATTCCGCCCGTCCGGAATATCGACGCTGTTCAGGCCGACTACATGCCGGTAATTTCGGCCTGTCACATTGGCTACAGCATTTGAAAAATCGACCCTGTCGTAGACAATGTCACCGTTTGCAACGGCCGTCATATCGATATCAAAATCGAAGAAATGATCGGTCCAGCCCGGATCAATGTTCATCTCCGTCGTTCCTGATATCACAGAGGTAACAAATCCCGCATACACGTTATTGTTCCCCTGGGCTCCCCAGATAAGGACTGCCGAAGGATTAGTCCCGTTACCGACGGTTAGTCCATTATCGGCGGCACTTCCAAGGCCCGGGGCGCTCCCCCAGTTGGCATCGAAGGCAATGGCACCGGCATTATTGTATACCCGCTTTGCATAGATTGCGCCGCCTCCCTCAAAAGTGACAATAGCACGGCCCATATAGTCACTGAACACTCTGGGGTTTGTCCTGTTTTTAAAACCGGAGTCCACAGGAACACCGTCGGCGGCCCAGATCATAGATCCCGCGCTATTAAAATACATACCATAGATATCGTTTGGAGCGTTCGGATCCTTCCACACGGCAAAACTGTCACCGGCCGGGACCAGTTGCGTGTTGTTCTGCAAGACGACGAGGTTCGTTTTACCGAGCGCGGCCGTGTCGCTCACCACCTCGTCATCGGTAATGAGGGGGTTCGGGTTGTTCGCCGTGATGTAATACGTTGACGAAGTAGCGACATCGCTCGTTACCCGGAAATAATACTTCGTCGCGTTGTTGAGTCCGACGATATTCAACGAATGGACGGTCTTAAGCGGTGTTGCCGCCTCGTTCCCCACGGAGCCGTACGCAACGGTGGTTCCCCATTCAACGGAGGACCCGCCGACCGGTTTGTTGGTGGCCCAGTTGATGGTAAGTGAATTTTCGGTAACATTGGTGAACCATACGGATGTGATGGTAGTCGCTCCCGCCGTGTTGGGATCCGCTTCCACCGTAAAGGTCCAGGTATTGTCCGCGCTCGCCACAAGGTCGCGCCCGCCGAGGTCTTCTATGCCGGTACCGACAGTGTCATCCAGATCGACCGTATAGACCTGCGCATAGGTCAGTATATTCAGAGGAAGATACCATGTTTTCGCATCGGGGCTGAAATAGGGGGCTCCCGACGCGGCCGCCGGCGCAATTGTAAAGGTGGCGGCTGTTACATTCGTCACCGGCTTGTTGAAAGAAACGACGACATAGCCGACGCCGCGGCTGTATGGACCGGCACCGACCGGATACCGGGTGGCGGCGATTACGACCGGGTCGAGGTCCGCGGTGGTGTCCAATCCCGTCGTAAATTCAGCCGTGTCATTGGGGCCGATGACTCCGAAATCCACTCCACCTGAATCGTTAATGAGTGTAGGGTCTATAGTAATGGTATACGTAGTATTATAGGCGAACGTACCGACAAAAGGTATGCGCACGCCCTTGCCACCGGCGAAGCTGGTCACCGGGCCGAAGGCCGGTCCGGCCGGAGCGATGACGATGTTCGTCGCATTGATGTCCGCCAGTTGAACCGGCCTGGAAAACATGATGACGATATCGGTGTCAACGGGAAACCGGTCGGTAACGGGAAGCGGCGCGTCCGGATAAATGGACTCAACCTGCAGGTATTCGGTCCCCGGGCTCGAGCCCGGAACGGTTCCTCCCGTGGCGCTGAGATCGACATTGGGCGCCTCCGGCGCGCAGGCGTGGAAGAGCAGCGCGATAATGACCGGGAAGAGCGGGAACAGGGCCGGCCGGCTGTGGGTGTGTCGGATCACATCACCCCCCTGTGTTCGGAGAGCGGGGTACACTATGTTTTTTTAAAGGGGGCATGGTGTTTTTCTTTACATTTTAGTCGTCGCGGAATGTATTTATCAGTGAGCACAGTCCGCCGAAGGGCCGCTACGGACCTTCTCAGTGTTATATAGTACAAAAGAAATCGGGATTAAGGCAATAATAATTTAGACCATGCTCAGTAAAAAAACCAGGCCGCTCGCACTCTTGATCCTTATCACCCTCTGCCTTCTTCTGACCGAGCGGTCCGGTCGCGGCACCATCACCTCAATTACCCTGACCCCGGCCAATCCGACGACCATGTCCAACGCGCTCGGGTATTACCTGGCGGGCAAGGCGTACGTCTTTACGGTTAATGTGGTCGATCCGGACGTCACCGCCTGGAACCAGATCACCGATGTCAGAATCACTATCGCAAACACAACCAATATTGTCGTACGAAACACGGCCGCGTTCGGCTTCGGCGCGTCTCCTCTTGCCGCCGATACTGCATTCGCCGTTACGGTGGACTCGGGGACGGTGAATGCTTCCGGACTCGTTACCGCCGGGAGCACCTACAACAACTTTACCGCACAATTCACCATAACGTTTAGATGGGACACCCCGGCATCCGTCTGGGCCGCGGGACGAAACGTCACGGGGTCCGCCACCACCAACAATCCGGCCGTAAATACCCTCACCGATACCCGCCTGGTATCGTACGGCGTCGTTTCTACCATCACGATCGTCGGCTTCGCCCAGAGCGACGACGCCGCCGACGGGCGGGTAAACCCCTGGCACACGGCGTTCAACGTTACCGGTACCATCGCTTACAATATACCGGGAGCGGTCGCCGCCGACGCGGTGCATCTGGTCGCCGACGCCGGTGTGGGTGAAATCAACGTCATCTCTCTCCTCCACAGCGGCGGCAGCGCCATTGCGGACGACGATAATGACGAGACGAGCCTGAGCATACCCGTACCCGCCGAATGGATGAACGACACCCCGGGCTGGGTGAACGCGCGCGGCAACCGCACCTGGTCGATTCAGACCACGATGAACACCCCGGGAGGTCCGGAAACATCGGCAAATACGCTCGCCATCAACTGCGACCGTATTCAGATTACCAATATTCAATTTTTAGCCGGGGGCGGGGTTAATCCACCGCCCCGCTACTACCGCAGTGTCAACCTGCCGGGAACCCAGGTGCGGGTGACGGCCCAGCTTGAATTTGCCGGAACGGCTATGGTCGGTAACACGACTATTAGAGTCGGCGAATATACCGGAGCCGATAATCCCACGGGCGCTACGAGCGATGTGGTCATCGCCAACGGCCAGACTATCGGTGTGGCCGCCCTTACCTACCCCCCCGGTGCGGCGACGCCCGCCGGCGATACCACACCGCTTCGCTACGGCGCCATCCGCATATTCGGCGGAGCCTACGACGGCGCCGCGGCAGGCGCGGTAGGGCAATACATCACCACATTCGTGCCGGCCCTGCCTAATCCGCTGAGAATCACGCAGCCCGCGTATCCGACATATATAATTTACTGGGACAATGAAGATCCGCCGGGCGATAATGGAGCGGAATTCACTCCATTCGACGCGGCCCAGCCAACCGCGACCAGCCTCACCTTCACCTGGACGGCGCTTGATCCCATGATCGACGATGATCACGATTTCTACAGCTACAGAATTTATTACCGGGAAAATGGTACCCTACCATGGATAACGATCGATCGAAACACTGCAGGCTTTGCGGCGCTTGCCAACATCGCAACGAACACGGCTTCACTTCAAGGACTTGTACCGCTAACCACCTATGACTATTTTATTTCCGCGGTGGATGTTTTCGGCAACGAAGTCTTTATCCTTTCTCCCGCGAGTGTCATACACGGAGCCCCTGGACCGAACTGGGGCGAAATGCAAACGCTTGCCTTAAGCATTCTGGCCGAAGTCACCGATGGAATTGCTAATTACCTTGACGCATCATTTACCGCGAACGCGCTTCCTTCTGCACGTCCGGTACGCGTTACAGGGATACGTGTGAGGTTCCACATCACCGGAACGGCCGACACCCTGCCGGAAACGGTCAATATGATAGTCGCCCAAGAACCGGGGGCCGGCGACCTGATCAGCGGAGGGATCGTTGACCCCGGCGCCATGCCCTGGTACCGCATCAATTGCGTTAAAACCGGCCCCAATACCTGGACAGGGTACATTCCCGATACCAACCCTTTAATTGCCATCGGTACGGATGTTCGATTTGTTATAGAAATGATCCGCGGAGCATCAACCACATATGCAGATCACAACTCTGAACTTGAAGTCCCCGCCGGAATACCTCCGGTCACACCCAATGACTACGAGTGGAATTTCAATGTAATAACCCCCACCACCTTCAAGCCATGGCCCACGCGCATCCTGAACAATGTTATTACCGACAAGGACCCGGTTGCATACCCGGCCTATTATCTCTCCGAAGACGCCTACGTTACCATTAAGGTTTTCGACATAAAGGGACGCCCCGTCGCCACACTGCTCGACAATGCCTTCCGCAAGGGAGGCCAGAACATTAAAGAGGGCGGCTGGCGCGGCGACAACAAGGCCAACCGAAAGCTTGGCGTCGGGCTCTATTATATCCAGATAGAGGCTAAGAGTGTGTCGAGCGGCAAGGTGATTCTCAATTCCTTCCAGAAGGTGGTCATGGCGCGGTAGGTTTTTGATTCCAAGGGTGTTCATGGGGTCAGAGCCCTACCGAGGTACTCTCCCGAATGTAATATGCTGACACTCAAGGGTCAGAGCATCGAAGCACATAATGCTACTCGGGACCCGAAAACCAGGTTAAGAGTCTTTTTTAATAAAAAGCTCTGACCCCTCAAAAAGTGTTAACTTCGTGACCTCCAAAAACGTATCTATTCCAGAACCTTATTAAAATACGTTAAAGGAGTGTTGCATGGCCCGAAAAACCCGAATCCAGATGGAAAACCTCACTTATCACATAACCTCCCGCTGCATTGAGTGGCGCTCCATGATGGATCAGGACTTCTTCAAACAGATATTTATAGAAGTCCTGGGGCAGACACAGACCAAATATCGGTTCGAACTGAACGCATATCAGATAATGGATAATCATATTCACCTAGTAATACGGACGCTACCGGGAGAAGAACCAATTTCGAGAATAGTCCAATATATAAAATCGCGTTTCTCGGAGAAATACAACAAACTTACGGGCCGTATCGGCCCCTTCTGGAACGAAAGATATCATGACACCATCATCGAACACGCGGAAAATCCCCAGTATTATCTCATCTGGCTTCTGTGGTATCTGGCCTTTAATCCGATAAGAAGCAAGGCAGCCGACAGCCCTTTTAAGTATAAATACTCGAGTATACACGCATATACGGATCCGGACGCAAAGCCTCCCCTCAGGGTTGATTTACACCGATATTTCATAGAACTCGGCGACAGCCTTTTGGAGAGATTGAAACGGTTTTCACTAATTGAGGATGCGTACAGAAGACGTCTGGCCCTGATTATTTAAACGGCTCCTTCCGACGCATTGCAGTCGACTCAATCGAACGGATTGCTTCTGTCGAAATCCGGTCGGAATATTTTATCGCTTCCGATTTCCTGTATCCATCCGTGTCGAAAACCGAGCACGAGTAACTCATCCACAACCTCTTGAAATTCCTCCATGGAAACCGTTCGTCCCAGTTGTGGATGGTTCTGAACCCTCGGTGTCGGATAGTATTGCGACATCAGTGAAATATAGACCGACGAAGAAAGCTCTTCAGCGATAATTCTCAGACATTTTTTACTGTTTTCGACATGTCCCGGAAGTACCAGGTGACGTATGATGAGCCCCGAACGGATCGTTCCGTCAGGATTAAACTGCAGTCTGGCTCCTTTCTGACGGAACATCTCTCTTAGGGCTCTGACCCCTATCTGCGGATAATCCTCCGCTCCCGAATAATCCCGCGCCATATAGGGATCGGCATACTTAAAATCCGGCAAATAGACATCCACAACATCTTCCAGCGATTCTATAATCTCCTTCCTGTCATAAGCATTTGTGTTCATTACAACCGTTAATTCCTTCCATGAAAGCCGAAGGGTCCTGATTATCCGCACCATTTGTGGAATTACATGCGAGGGGGAGACGAAACCGATTACTCTGACCCCTTTCTGAAGAAAATCCCAAATTTCGGCCATTATACTCTCAAAATCCCGCACCGTACATGGAACATAATTGTCACTGATCTGAAAATTCTGGCAATATATACACTGAAGGTTGCAATGTCCAAAAAAAACATTACAGATACCGTTATCACCTACTATAACCGGCTCCTCACCCCTATGCAGGCATATCGATGAGACCGGAAATCTATGGTCTGTCCTGCAAAACCCCCCGGCAGTTTTCCGCGGCACAGAACAGCGCCTGGGACAAAGGTCACACGATTCTACCATCGCTTTACACTGAATACCATTATACATAATGAACGCCATTCATTGTATTTCGCATAAGATAAAAAATATATTTTCATTAAAAAAATTCTTGAAAAATTTTACCTAAAAATAAATACTTGTGGCTAACGTCGTTAGTCACATCGCCATATAACCAGATATTTTCCGTTCGTATAACACGTTATAACAATTTGTTATACCATTAAAGTCGCCGAAAGTGACCCACATAGAATAGTAATAGATGTGCGACTGAAGCGGGATGTATTAAACCAATCACTTCACGAGGTCACAATGGCAGAAGAATCACATAATGACACCCCCACTGACGAGATCCATGCCATCCCGCTTGGGGAATTGGAGGTTGTTACTTTGCCCGAACTTATCGATCTTTCCTCTCATGCGCAAATAATAGAAGGAACGGTCCTGGTGACAATAAAATCCTATTTGCCGGATATGGGCAAGGGGTATACTTCAATCCCTCCAGATCTGAATCCATCGCCGGAGCTGGATGAAGAATATCCATAATTATCTTATAAAGTAACGACCATACTCCAGAAAGAGAAAACCCTCATCGACCAGCTCGGAGAGGACCCCTCTAGCGTCAACAGCGGTTAAATTGAGCAGTACGGCTATTTTTCGGGCGCTTATTCCCGGATTGTCAAGTGTCGTCCTTAATATCGTGCTTCTCTTATGGCGATGAGAACCATTAAATACCGTTTGTTTCTTATAATGCTTGCTGCGTCGCGCTGGATTATGGTGCATGCTCTTCAGCATCACACCATAATCCATAAGGGCGTTGTACCACTCTCGCGGATTCTTCCTGTCAAGGGATCGTTCAACTAGCGGCAGTATTTCCCCATCCGCGACATCCTCCCTTCCGGAGAAAAACAATTGTATGTACACAGCCCGGATATTCGTTTCAATGAAGACAACGGGCTTATTGAAGGCAAATGCGAGTATGGACGACGCCGTTGCATGGCCTATTCCAGGCAGTGCCATGAGCTCATCCGCATTATCGGGCACACGTCCCGCATGACGATCGATGATAATCTCCGCCGATCTCTTGAGCGCGAGCGCTCTCCGGTTATATCCCAGTCCCTGCCAGGCCCTAAGAAGTTGTTCCAGAGGGGTCAGAGCCAGGGAAGTAAAATCCGGAAACAGGGCGATAAACCCCGGATACTTTTGGGCGACCCGCTCCGCCTGAGTCTGCTGCAGCATTATCTCAGATACAAAAACATGATATGGGGTCAGAGCCTCATTCCGCCAGGGAAACTTCCTGCCATTACTCTCATAGTAGGCGTATACGAGCTGCCTGAAAACCTTCAGGACGCTATCATCAATTCCCCTTTCGCGTACAAGGTCAAGGAAAGCCGCCCCGACATGGGAACTTACCCGGACAGACACAGGCGCTCTCAAACATTGAACCTGAAACTGATAATATCTCCGTCCTCCACCGCGTAATCCCTTCCCATAACATGAAATCTGCCCGCCTTTTTTACCGCCTCTTCGCTCTTAAATTCGGACAGGTCGGCGTATTTCATCACTTCCGCGCGGATGAACCCCCTCTGCATATCCGTATGAATGACGCCGGCCGCCTCGGGTGCCAACGCACCATCCCGCACGAGCCATTGCCGCACCTCGTCGTCACCGACCGTAAAAAATGAAATAAGTCCGAGGGAACGCATACAGAGCCGTGAGAGCAAATTAACCGCCGGTTCACGTATGCCGGCCTCGCGCATAAACTCCATCCTCTCGTTAACGGATTCGAGTGCCGCGATCTCCGCTTCGAGCTCAGCCGATATCTGCATTACCTCCACCGAATCTTTCCGATACCGCTCGACCATCGCGTCAAGTACCTCACGTCGCGAAATGTCCGACTCCGATACATTCAGAGCGATGATCATTTTTTTCAGCGTTATAAAGGGATAGCTCGCTGTCAGCTTCCGGTCTTCCTCATCGACGTCCAGCAGGCGAAGCGGGCGGTCCTGTTCAAGATGTTCTCGAAACCTTGCCAGTACCGCTTCCTCACGCCTGGCCTGCTCCTCTGCTCCCTTCTTTTTGGATTTTTCAAGACGCTCGAATCGTTTTTCTATGAACAGAAGGTCGTGGAGGATCAGCTCGGCGTTGACTGAATCCACATCGCGCTCGGGATTGACGCTGCCGCTCACATGATAGACGGCATCGTTCGTAAACGCCCGCACGACATGACACAGGGCGTCGACATCGGCGATATCCCTGAATACGTTGCCCTCTCTTATCGCAGACGCCTCGAGACGGGGAAGCAAATCGATGTTAATGCGCGCGCGTACCGTCTTTCGCGGATTGTACATATCCGCCAGCACATCGAAACGCGGATCGTGTATATCCGCAACCCCCGTTACGGCCTTTGAGGAATCCGCCGCTTGATGGACCTCCTTCATCCCGGTTAACAGATGGAAAAGCCTTTTCTTCCCCGTCTGGGGCAAACCGATTATTCCGACCTTCATTAATTTATTTCCCGTATTCCAAGAATATCAGACCGACCACGCATATCGAGTAATCCTGCGATCCCGCTGCCCGGTACAACGGTTCTCACCTGCATTGAGTATTTAAGCTAAAACACACCTGCCGCCTCTCCGAGAGATGCCCGGACAATCATGACGGACGGCCCGTGAAGAAAAGGCGGTGGGTCACGCTCTTTTCCAATTCGTAGAGCTCATTGATATGCGACGATATTCCCGCATCCCTGTGCATATTGATCTTCACGGTCTGGATCATCTCCCTCAATAATAAAAGATCCGAGCGCCGGCTCAACTGGCCGTCCTCAACAAGCTTTTTGAGGTAGGAAAATTGGTACTTGCGCAGATTGACCTGTATGAAAAAATTAACTCCATATATCTTCAGAATTCTCTGCAAGGGATAGCTGTTGCTTTTCGATACGAAATCTTCATACTGTTTTGAATCTATCGCGCGCGATACCGGCTTCCCCCTCTCGGGACGCGCCCCCGCGGGCCCCCCCTTCGCGGCACGCCCCGTCGCTCCGCTTTTATCCATCGTAAGATTAGCTCCGACAAGCTCCCGTTTAAAATGCTCGTCTTTCCATTCGTCGGTGTATTCCGTAAAGTTTTTTTCAAGAAGCCTTTCGAACTCCTCGAGCATTATGGCCTTGTTGGCAAGCTGCCCGATGTGAGTGCTGTTAAGACTTCTCATAACCGGAAAAATTTCTTTCACAATCTGATGGAAAAGATAGCGCTTCTGATACTGCTTTTCGTATTCCAGCACCAGCTCGCTCTGAAAATAGTTTTTAAGGCGACGGACTACAGTGATGTCTGCCACAACATAGCCCTCGACCCTCGGGATACTCCTGGCGCTGTCCTCCGCGACTATTTCCATCGAAAAGATCCGGTGCGAATTGAGCAACACCCTTATAATCCGCCGTACGAGATCCGCTTCGATCCCCATTGACGAGGTGATATATTTGATAAAATCATCCGAATGGGGAATAGCGCGCATACCCATCAGCGCGTTCTGCTTGTTTATCTCCTGATAGATCTCTTCTATTGTGTCGAGTGCCATTCCCGATCCGTCCCCGTCCGGTCCCGATCGACAGGCTCCGGAAAATTATTAGATTTTTTTATTGACACAAAAAGCCCTTTTCGGTTGTAGTAATCCCACCTGACGAACAGGGGTGTTAGCTCAGCTTGGTTAGAGTGCCTGCCTGTCACGCAGGAGGTCGCGAGTTCGAGTCTCGTACACCCCGCACTGTTTGCGGTACCAAAGAACCCCGAAAGGGGTTCTTTTTTTAACCTCCGGTCCTCGACATCTGCCTGTTCCGAACGATCGCCATACAGCCGTCTCCGACGTCAAGCGGATTGCCCAGCCTGTGTCCCTCCGGTTTCGCGCGAATCGCTTCTGCAATTACGGCCTCCACCGGGCCGCTGTCGTCACCGCACCTCAGAGCGGTTTTCAGATCGAATTCCAACGGAGAATGAAGACAGGTTTTTAGCATCCCGTCACAGGTCAAACGAAGTCTGTTGCATCGCGAGCAGAACTTGTGAGTCATGGGCGGGATAACCCCTACACGGATATTTCCGCAGGGCCCGGCGAGCTCATACATCATCGCGACGCTTGTATCATAGTTACAGCTTCGGACAAGCTCCCCCCTGGCGCGCAGATGCTCCAATAGCCTGTCAGAAGGAATAAAGCGTGAAGCGTCATACTCGTCCCCGAACGGCATCCGCTCGATGAACCGCAGCGTTATGTTCTTACCCGCGAAGAAGGCGACAAATTCGTCGAGTTCGTCGAGAGATTCCTCGTGCAGCACCATGTTTATCTTAACATCGAAAAAGCACCGTTTTACGGCGCGCTTGATATTGGAAATCACCCGGTCGAACTCGTCTCTCCCGGTTATCGCACGGTACCTCTCGGCCGACATCGTATCCAGGCTGATATTCAGCTTTCGCAGTCCGTATCGCTCCAGATCGTCGAGCACCTCATCCAGAAGAATACCGTTCGTCGTCAGGCATAGCTCCATGTCGGGATGGTTCCGCCGGGTCTGCTCGACTATCCCCATAAACCCCTTCCTGACAAGAGGCTCACCTCCGGTAAAACGAACCTTGTGAATGCCGAGACGCGCAAAAATTCCTATCAGACGCACAAATTCTTCTATCCTCAATACTTCATTGTGAGGGAGGAACTCGACGCCTCCGGGCGGCATGCAATAAACGCAGCGCAGGTTGCATTTGTCCGTCACCGACACACGAAGATAATCGAGCCTGCGGTTATATGAATCCGTCAGCATTGTATATCCTTACAGTGCATTCGAGCCTAGAAACGAGATCGGCCCTGTCAACTAGTCTACCGCTAAAATACGATGATTCAACTGTCGGCATGGCTTTCTTGCCCGCGGCACGGTTCTTGGTATCCGTGAATAACATCCGATGCCACATCCATCGCCGACGTCCCGTTCGCCGCGAAATCACCATTCTGCGCCGTCCGGCCATAATAACTGTATCCCATCGATCGGGGTGCTCCCTCAACGGAGACCCCAAGGC
>CAZEAH010000014.1:0-15807 GCA_964510075.1 uncultured Leptospirales bacterium
GAGCTCTCCGATCGAAAGGTCGGTGTCCTCGACAACGCATATAATGTCCCGCACGTTGATGCGCAGAAAAGACGCGATATAGAGGACCGACTCCCCGATCAGATTTACGAAGGTCTGGGGTTTCAGCAAAACGACTTCGGTGTCGCGTATCTTGCCCCGCCCGATGACGGACTTCTTCTTCTTGATTTTTACTTCTATGTTTTCGTTGTTCCCCAGGATATCAACAACCTTGAAGCCGATATTCTGTCTGTTGTTGAAAAATTTCTCGCCGGGGTTTCCGAACCCAACTATCAATTTCAACGATATAACGCTCCTGCCCTATACTGGTTGAAGTCCTACTCCTCGGACTTCTCCTTGGTTTCGACCACTTCCGCCGCCGGGGCCTCTTCCGCGACCTCTTCCTTGGCGGCCTTCGGTACGAGCACCGTCACGACGACCCTTTCGGGATCAGCCAGGAAACGAAGGGACCCGGACACGGGGAGATCCTTTACCAGAATTGAGTGCCCGAGATCGAGATTTGTTACATCAATCTCAATCTTCTCAGGAAGGTCCGCCGGCATCGCTTCGATCTGGAGCTCGCGCTCAATCACGTCGAGCATTCCGCCCATGCGCTCTCCCTTCGATGTTCCGATCGTGCTGACGGGGACCACCGTCTGAAGCTTCTCGCTGAGGTCCACTTTGTAGAAATCGAGATGTGTCACCTCGTCGGTAACCGGGTTAACCTGATAATCCTTAACGATCACCTTCTGGTCTTTTTCGGCCGACCCGCCCGAAACCTCAAGGTCGATGATAACGCTCTCCGAAATATTGCCCTTAAAGAGCTTGCCGAATTCCCTCGTGGGCACCTGTACGGCTTCGGATTTCCCGTGGGTATAGATAACGGCCGGAATAAAGCCGTTTCTTCTGAGCCGGCTGCACGCGTTCTTGCCGGTTTCTTTGCGTATCTGAGCCGTCAATTTGTGGGTCTTCATTGTTTTCAGTCCTCTCTATTGATATCGTAATGGCCAGGCCTTTCCTGTCGGTATCAAACAAACAGCGAGCTCACGGACTCCCCATTGTGGATGCGTCGGATCGCCTCGCCGAAAAGCGGGGCTATGGAAAGCACCGTCATGTTCGGCAGCTTCTTTTCCGGCGACATGGGAATGGTGTTTGTTACCACAATTTCCTTGAAATCGGCGCTTCTCAGCTTCTCGGCGGCATCAGCGGAGAGCACAGGGTGCGTTGCCACGCAGTAAATATCGCGTGCGCCGTCCTCCCGCAGGGCACGCGCCGCGCCCGAAATGGAGCCGCCGGTATCGATCATGTCGTCCAGGAGTATGCAGTTCTTCCCTTTAACATCACCGATAACATGCATTACCTTGCTAACGTTCGCTTCGGGCCGGCGCTTATCGATGATCGCAAGCCCCGCGTTTAACCTCTTGCCCAGAAACCGCGCTCTCTCGACACCGCCGGTATCGGGAGAAACGACGACCGCGTCGGAGATATTGAGCTTCTTGAGATAGTCCACCATTATGGGGGTGGAGATGAGATTATCCACCGGAACATCAAAAAATCCCTGAATCTGCTCGGAGTGCAGTTCGACCGTCAGCACCCGCTTCACGCCGACGGCGTGAAGGATGTTCGCAACGACCTTCGCCGAAATGGGCACCCGGGGCTCGACTTTTCGGTCCTGCCGCGCATATCCGAAATAGGGTATCACCGCTGTGATGCGCCTGGCGGATGCGCGGAACGCGGCATCGATCAGCAGGAGCAGTTCCATAAGGTGGTCGTTGGCCGGGTTGCAGGTGGACTGCACGATAAAAAGGTCGATCTCCCTGATATTCTCCCCTATCTTGACGGAGATCTCATTGTCCTTGAATTTTTTAAGTTCAACCTCTGACAGGTTTATGTTCAGGTACTTCGCGATCTCTTCCGCCAGAGGCCGGTTGGACGACCCCGATATAATTTTCATGGTTCTTTCAGCCTTTGCGTTGCATTATCGTTCCGCCGTTATGCGCCCGAAGGCCTCTTCAAGGCGCCTCAGCTCTTCGGGTGTGTTCACCCCGCTTCCTTCAATCGCGTCCTCGAGCAGTATCGTTCTGACCTCGCCGCCCGTTGCACGAATATATCCGACAAGGTCGGGGAGATAGTATTCCCCCTGGGCATTGTCGGTGGTTATGGTCTTCAGGCCGTCGAAGAGGTCTCCTCCGTAAAATACATACGTTCCGGTGTTGACTTCCGTAATCCTCCGCTGCTCGTCGGTGGCGTCCCGCTCCTCGACGATACGCTCGAGCCTGCCCTCCGAATCGCGCACAAGCCTTCCGTAACCGTGCGGGTTCCGCGGCACCATCCCCAGAACCACCCCCCGGACCCCGGCGAGCGATGCCTCCGCCGCCATGGATGAAAAGGTCGACGGTCGGACAAGAGGTACGTCACCGCAGGCTATCACAACCGGCCCCGTATACCCCCGGAGGGCGGGCTCGGCCTGCATCACCGCGTGCCCCGTCCCCTTCTGCTCCCGCTGCCACACGCACCGCACGTCCGGACCAAGAGCTCCGGCAACCTCATTTCCCCGGTGTCCGATGACGGTGATGATCTCGTCGGCCCCGGCCCGCCGCAACGAATCAACGACATGCGCGACGAGCGGCCTGCCGTTAAGGATATGGAGCACCTTCGGCAGACCGGAGCCCATTCGAACTCCCTTACCCGCCGCGAGTACTATTGCCTTGAACGAGCCGATTATGCTTCTCCTCGATAATTTCTTGAGGCGCAATCTGAGGCGCTAGGATTCGAACCTAGGTATGCCGAGACCAAAACCCGGTGCCTTACCACTTGGCGACGCCTCAATGGTGAAACGGATGCTTATATAATAGCGGCAAAAGTCCGATTCCGGGGTCAGCGGGTCAAACGATCCGCACCCGCAGGATGCTGACTGCATTTTTACTAATGCGCCGTCCGTAAAAATTATTGAAATACCATTATTAATAATACCCTAACTATTTACCCTAACTATTCCGTCCGCCGGCGAACTCCGTAATAATCACAGACCTCGCGATTCCTCTCAATTCTTCCTCTGCACACCGTGCCTCTTCCTCATTGCGGAACAGACCGACCACCGCCGAACCCGAACCGGTCATGAACGCGCAGGCCGCCCCGCCGCGTCGAATCCCGTCCCTTGCCTCCCGTATTGCAGGGTGCCTCTCGAACACCACATCCTCGAAGTCATTTTTTGCCACAGCGCACAGATCGTCGAGGTTTCCCGTCATCAACGCGGCACGCAATTGACCGAGCCTGTCGGGCATTATCGAATCATCGAACTTCGGCGCTGTTCCTCTTCCCAGCATCGAGTAAGCGGCACGGGTGTCCACATGGATGCCCATGTCCGCCACAAGCACCGTCCAGTCCGGCCTGACATCGAGCCGCTCGATTTTCTCCCCGATTCCCGTGCATATCGCCACACCGCCGTTAAGGCAAAACGGCACATCCGCCCCGACACCCAGCGCGACACGCGCGAGCGCATCCGGGGAAAGCCGGCTATATCGTGCGTTCATCAGGCGCAGGGCCGCCGCGGCATCGGCGCTGCCCCCTCCCATGCCGGCTCCGGCCGGTATGTTCTTTTCGAGGGAAAATACAAATTCACCGGTAATCCCTGCATCCCGGCAATAGGCGCGCACCGCCTTTGCTATGAGGTTTTCGTCTCCGGGAATTGCGTGGAGTATTTCGGGATAGACACCGCCGTGCGGCACTATGTAGACGGAAACCGTTTTGCGAGGACTTGTTTCCACGAGTTTTAAAAGATCAAAAACATCAATCTCGGCCATCAGGCTGAGAATTTCATGATATCCGTCCTGTCTCTTATTAAGAACTTCGAGGTGCAGGTTGATCTTGGCAAACGCTTTGCTTTCCAAGGAATTACAGGGACCACGGAAAATTGCGTGGCAAAAGTAGTATAGGGCACTCTTTATGTCAAGCAATTAATTCTGTTTGACGTCCCGGGGACGTTCGCGTTGTATGGTTAGCATTTAGAGGGACACCGCATGCACCGTTGCGACTTCCACCCACTTATTCGGAACGCGCGCCTGCTTGTGTTCGATTGCGACGGTGTGCTGTCCGATTCCTCGCAATCCAATATCGCTTTTTTCAACCATTGCCTTGATCTGGCGGGCCACGGCCCTCTTTCAGGCGGTCTGGTCGATAAGGCCACGTATCTCTCGGTGGGACAGCTTCTGGCGGAGCTGTGTGCCGACACGGCCGAGCGCGAACGAATATTAGCGATAAGCCGGTCGGTCCGGTTCGAACTCTTTTTCGGCTCCATGCGACCGCTCTTCGATTTCGAATCGATCCTTCCGCCGCTCGGCCATCGATACCACCTTGCGGTGGCATCCAATCGCTCCGCTTCGCTCGGCTGCGTGTTCGACCAATTTAACCTGGACCGATATTTCAGTTTTCGGATATGCGCCCTCGATGCTCCGTCGAAACCCCATCCCGGGATGCTTTTGCGCTGCTGCGAGCACTTTTCCGTTACGCCAGCCGAAACCGTATTCCTCGGGGATTCGATAGCGGACAGCCGTGCCGCCGCTGACGCCGGTACGGGTTTCATCGGAATCGGCGACCGGGTTTCCGGGCCAACTATCGGATCGGCCGCCGAACTTCTGACGCTCCGCGGCCTAACGCCCCGGCACTCCGGCCAATAAGTGCTTGAAAATAAATCTCCCGCGAATACAATAGCGCGACGGGCGTCCTGTAAATACACGACAATCGCTGGTGGAATAGTGCTATATTTCAAGATAGTCTTGTGCGCTTTCGGCATCATTACCGCGCTGTACGTCTTTCTCAACAACATCATCCGACGTTCCGGCTTCGGGGTTAACCGCCTTTTCGCCGCCGTCGCGCTGGCGACCGGATTCATGAACGCCACCCTGCTCTACCAGCTGCTCCATCCGCAATCACCCCATCTGCTTTCGGCGGTGCGCGCCTATTTCGTATTGGTCTCGATCATAAACCAGCTCTTTTTCCATTACACGCAAATATTCCCCCGATGGGAAAAGCGCTCGCCCGGATGGTTCATTTTACTCTCGGCCCTGCCCGGAACGGCCCTGGTCCCGTTCGTGCTGTCATGGGACGGCATTATAGCGGGGGCGCGTTTCGACGGCATCGTGCGTTACGAATTCGGGGAGTATTTCTGGGTGTATCTTGCGGTCTTCGCCTTCAACATACTCGGAACCTTTCTCACCAACCAGTACAAGACGCGCGTTCTCCAGAACGACTCGTTCCGCATACAGCTCTTCTACCGGAGCATCGGCGACCATGTCGGAGCTCTTTTGATCGTCACCACCTTTGTGGTAATGCTGTATTTCCTCGATATGCAGGAACACCACATGATGGGAATACCGCTGGCATCCATCATCCTGCTTATTATCAACAATTACGCGATTTCCGACGACCGTCTGATCGACTTCAAGAAGTTCTACTCGAGGGCGGCGTACTGGGTAGTCGTGTTTTTCATGCTTGCCGTCCCCGCCATGCTTATTCTGTACTACGGGACCGAGCTCACCGTAGGCGGACAGAGGATCCCAATCGCCGGGTTTGCGATAATTCTGTTCATCTACTTCTTCATCTCGTTCAGATTCGTCGCGCCGCGAATAGCGATGCTCTTCCGCAGAAGGTACCTCGGCTTCGAGCGCAACGTGAACGAATTCTTCCAGGGCATCACAACGCTTTCCGACCTTAAGGAACAGGCCGGTTTCTGGGACAACTTTTTCAATAATACCATAGACGCGCTCGGTCCGCGCTTCGGAATCGGCACCGCTTCGCTCTACCTGTACCGCGAGAGCGATAGGTCATACAGGTTCAATTACGGTTTCGGCGAGGGGATTGACCTCCGCTCCATTGACGAAAACCACGATCTCGCGATCTGTCTGAAAAACTTTCCGGGTTTGCTCGAGCAATCGATGCTCTTCACCGACTACAGCCTCAGGGAGTACCGGGACCGGCTGCTTCCGTTTTACCGCGAGCACAGGATCCGCGTGGCCCTGCCGTTTCTCAACCACGAAAGGAGGCTTATCGCCATCCTCCTCCTGGGTGAGCTGGTGAACGGCAGGCCGTATCCCGTCGACCTCATCTCCGCGCTCGATCTCTATCGCATTCACTTCGAGGTGACGCTGGCCAACTCGATCTATCTTGACGAGATCAAGGCGACGCAGGTCTCCGAGCATGACCGAATGCTGGTCGGCAACGTCAAGAAGAAGATCATTCCGCGTACGATGAAACAGATCGACGGGATACGCATCAGCTCCTTCTACCTCAATAATTCAGAATACGGCGGCGATTATTTCGATTCGGTGATCGTTCGCCCCGATCGACTCGGGATATTCATCGCGGACACCTCCGATGCCGGAGTGGATTCAATCGTTCTCGCGCTCGAACTTTTCACCGTACTGCATACTCAGCCGGCGACCTACGAAAGTCCCGAAAAGCTGCTGAATATAATGAACTGGGTGATAGCTTCTTCGCGCTTTTCAGATCATTACACCCCGGCATTCTATGCCATTTACTCCGCAGCGTCGCGGTCCCTGTCGTATTCCAACGCCGCGATGAGGCCTCTCATCCTGTATGACGCCGCGCGCGAATCCTTCGCCGATCTCGATACGAAGGGAATCCCCGTCGGAATCGACAAGAGTTTCACCTATGAATCACGCACCGTCCCCATCATGCCGGGCAGCATCGGAATACTTTATTCCGACGGCCTTGAATCGTCCCTCAACACATCGGGTGCGGCCTACACCACCGGCAGGGTGAAGGACATTATACGTCTCAATCGCAACGACACCCCCGCCATGCTCGTTCGCAAGATTTATGACGATTTCAGAAACTTCACCAGGGGGAGCGTTCTTACCACCGATGTCAGCCTGATCATCTTCCGTTGTGATTAAAGCAAGGCCAGTACATGCCATGAATCCACGGGAAACATCAAAGCGCCTTCTTGAAGCACTCTCCCGGTACGGAAACATACTCATTCTCATCAAAGGGTCGCCCGACCCCGATGTGATCGCGTCGTCCTTCGCACTCAAGGCCGTCTGCGACCATTTAAAAATCAAATCATCAATGGTCGCGCTCTCGGAAATATCGCATCCGCAGAACAGGGCGATCGTGAAAGCTCTCGACATCCCTCTTGTAATAGAGAAGGATCTGCCCTCTCCGCACGGCTTCGACGCGTACGCGGTGCTCGACTTCCAGTCCGCTTACACCCGGGGGCTCTCGGACAAGCTGCCGTGTGCGGTCCATATCGATCACCACGCCGAGACGGACGATGACGTGAACGCCGACTTCCGGCTGGTCTCAGACAGGGCCGGCGCGGCGAGCACTTATATGGCGCTCATCCTCCGCGAGCTCGACCTCCCCCCTCCCGGCCCCGTCCTCAGGGCCGTTTCAACGGCGCTCATGCTCGGCATCCAGACCGATACGGACAACCTGCGCCACGCGACAAGGCTCGATTACGAGGCGCTCCAGTACCTCAGCGGAAAGGCGGACGAACGGATCATCCAGAAGGTATACAGCGTTCCGCTTTCGGAGGACGCTTTGCGGATGATCGGCGCCGCGATGGCGGATCACGAGCTCTACCGCGACTGGTTTCTGGCGGGCCTTTCTTTTATCGACGAAACCCGGCGCGACAGTATCGCGATAGTGGCGGACTTTCTTCTCGAGAGCGGAGCGGCGGAAACCGTAGTCGTTTTCGCGATTATCGAAAAAAAACTACAGGGAGGGCTGACACTCGATGTATCGTTTCGAACCTCGAATCCCGATCTCGACCTCAACGCTCTCATAAAAAGCATAACACCCGATGGCGGTGGGCGTGCGTACAAGGGCGCCTATCAGGTCAGCCTTGACTACTTTGCCGCCTATCCCGACAGGGAAGCGCTGTGGGCAATCGTCCGTCTCACGACGATCGAGCGGCTGAAGGCCGCCCGCGATAATGTCCGATTCACCGAGATCAGGGGCTTGTACCGTCGCATTCGCGGCAGAATCGAGAACCTGTTCGGAGGTTAGAACACCAGTGTAAAATTGAGCCCAAACTGGTACGAAAGTATCTCGCGGGCCACTCCTTCCGTTTCCCTGTTTCGATAGCGCTCGAGCGCCCACCTGGCCGTCAGGCCTCCCTGGACGTTTTTGTGAAGGTCAAGAGTCAGCTTGGCGGTTAAAAGGTGCTGGTCATACGGCTCCGGCGAGACGGTACGCGTATAGTCATACCGGTTGAGCAGGAGGGAGTACTCTATGCTGAATATGGGGAACGCAACCAGCTTATACATGCTCGAGAAAGCGTTGTACAGCCAGGTTACATCGGTCTCATACAGCGCCGAGAAACTGTACCCGATATCGACCTCTTTGAACGGCGGAGATATCGCCATGTTGGCGAAATAGACGTCGTCTCTGGAGTCCCTTTCGGCATCCTCATACGCTATATATTCCTTCCGTGTCCGATGCCGGTAATCGATTCCGGCGCGCAGCCCGAGGCTTGAGCGCTCCCGCTTGAATGTCACACCGGTCTTCGGGGTGTGGACATTTTCCTCGATATTGTAGGTTATGAGCATGTTGCGGCCGTAATCGTACCCGATGAAAAAAGTCGCCGCGTGATACGGGATGCCGGGAACATTGGGCCTGAAAAAGCCGAATGAGAATATCCGCATAAGGTCGAAATTGATATTCGTGTTTGCGCTGAGCGTTACCACCTGCTGAGGCACGCCCTCGACGGCCTTTCGTTCGCTCACCTGGCTCAGGTTGCACCCTCCGGTGACCATCACTCTCTCGAAGTCCATGGTGGTATTCAGCGAGTAACTGTCGACAAGCTTCAGACTGTTGGTGTAATTGTCCGCCTCGTCGCCGCCGGGAAATACGATTTTGCGGTTGAGCCGATCATATGCGAAATCCCGTCCGTTCGCGAAATTGCCGCGGCCCATAAAAAAATGCCATGGACGGTATTTGACCATATCGAATCCGGCATCCGCAATCCCGCCGAACGCCCTGTTGATGCCGTATTCCTCGCGGAACGCGCCGGTACCCTCTCCCTCGTAGGGGATCGCAGTCTCCTGGAGGAGGACCGAGCGCGTGTACGTGAAACTGCATCCCTTGATAAACGATAGCGCGGGAATGCCGTTGAAATCCATCGGCATGGCGAATCCGTTCGATACGTAACCCCTCGCGTCCTTGGAGCGCGCGAACGGGCCCGAGAGAATCCGTTCCGCCTCCTGATAATCCCTGAACCTGTTTTCGAAATACTGGAACTCGGCCCTCACCGAAGGAGAGAATATCCACAGCCTTCGCACACCGGTACTGATCGTTGTCTTGTTGTTTCTTTCTATAAACTTGTAGTCGCCGCTGTATACGAACGGCAGATGATAGTCGCCGCGCACGTCACCCAGGACTTCGGTGTCGCTCAGCCCGGATTTTCCCGTCAGCTCGACTATCTCGTGAGAACCGGTCTGGAGTGCGGGCCGCAGAAAGAACCTTCCCGATTGATAGTCCAGAACCACCTCGGTAGCGCCCTTCTGTCTCTTTTCGCTCTCGTGGAGCGGCAGGTACGACTCGAGAGTTGGCGGGTCGAGACCGTCGGCGCTCCTGGACACCGTTTCCTTTTTAAAGGACATGTCCATCTGGAGGCTGGTTGACAATTTCCCGCCGAAAAAGTCGGTGATATCGTCCCTGACCAGTATCGCCGGGCTGTGCGCCCTCGTCTTAACGAGGTTCTGTACCCGGTAGGTATCCGTGCCGACGGTTATATCCGCGCCCCTCTCATTTTCGTATGCGTCGTTTTTATATGCCAGTTTGATCTTCGGCGCCGAGGAGGCTGTCGGCGCGTAATCCGACTCTACGTAGATACTTCGCCGCCGTGCGCTTCCTCGTTTGTTCTCGGCAACCCCGGTATTGAAGGAATCGGTTTCTGATTTCTCCTGGCTCATGTCAAAACGGAGACGCCATTCCGGCAGTATGTTCACCGAGGTGAAGAGCTGGCGGTATTTTTCCATCATATCCGTTGCCGTCTTTCCCACCGTGCTGAACTGTGAGCCGTGCCCTTTCTCGATATACTTGATGTAAAGATCGGAGATAACCGGAATCCCTGATTTGGTGCGGAAGAGCGGCCGCTTCCCCCGGATCTCCACCTCGTACCAGTGCGCGCTGTCGGAGAGCGTGTCGGGATCGCTCGCGTACATATCGTTCACCCACAGCTTTCCCGTTCCGGTGCTCTCTACAATGACCTCCAAATAGGAGACGCGCTTCAGATCGGGGTTGCCCTCCGACAGCGTCTTATTGATGCCTCCCGCCCCGTCGCGCAGGTTGAATACAAGCTCCCTCCATGTCCCGGTGACATTGTTGGCAACCGCATATTCATAATAATCGTTCTCGCTCGAACCTATGCGTATGCGGAGCGTGTCGGCGGGATTCGAGGACCGCGCATTGATCCACATGTTGAATTTTTTATAGAACCTCAGGTCCATCTGCTTTGAGAACCTGCGCGTAACCGAACCGTTCCCCGCCAGATTATACTCGATTTGCAGCGCGGTTTCGATTTCGGACCGCAGTTCCCTGTCGCTTCTGTCCCCGTGCAGGGACTGATAGATGTCGCTTCGCAGAAAGGCGAACGCGTTCTGTCTGTATTCGGGATCGTTCTGTGTGTCGACCATGGTGATCTTGAAACGGCCCGGGTCCTCGTCGGCCACGCCGCCGATCTTCACGTTCCTCCAGCGCGACGAGACGAATTTGAGACTGTCGATATAGATTTTTCCTGTGGACGGGCCGGCCGACTGCACGAAAAGCCGGACCGCTTCCACCTGCTTGAGCACCTCGAGCTGCTCCGCCGTAACGGTATTCCGCGACAGATACACCCGCACCATCTGCCAGTCGCTGTTACCGGCCGCCACCGAAACCGGCCCCCCCTGCGTAGCGGCGCCCGGCAGCCTCACGTAACTCTCGTAGCGGTCGAGCGCGCCGTTACCGTTGATGTCCTCGGTATTCAATACGCCGTCGCCCAGAGTGGAAGCACCGAGCTGCGGCCCCGTGCCTATCCATGTATTGTATCCTCCCGTCGGGTTGAACTGGTAACCCCGGTCCTCCTGTATCCCGGCGGACGGATCGAAATCGAGAAAACCGTTATGATTGAGGTCCTCGGTGTCGAGAAGGCCGTCTCCATCCGAATCTTCATCGACCTTCCCAAGATCGATGTACAGATCCGCCGGGGCGGTAAGCCCTTCTCCGCGATACCAGATCTCCACGTACTGGAGGCCGGAAAAATCGACCGCCTCCGACGAGAGACGTCGCGTCACAACCGGGGCATGGGTCTCGGCACCAGCGAATTCGAATTCAAATACCAGTGACCGCTGTGAGTCCAGATCGCGGACGGAGTTATCTATATGCCCGGTGGCGACGTTATACGGGCCGGGTTTTTTCTCATAGGGTATGCTGTACGGCGTAAAACCCGTTCCCCTGAGGGAACCCGCGCTCGATGGATCGCGATAATACTTGTAGTACAGCCGTCCGCGCCTGTCCTGCGCCAGCGAGTCGGGCATGGAAGAAAGGATCCAGTCCCTGTCGGAAAGCGAAACGCCGGTGATCTCCTCCGACGACTCCATGTCGTCTATCAGGCCCTTGCCGAAGGTATTGATGTTTTTGTAGCTTTGCGCGTACTCCGCGTAGGCTTTCAGATCGAACGGCGCCGAATTGACTGCGACCCCCGGCACGGCGTTCAGCATGTCCTTTATTCTTCCCTCGGAGAGGGTGAGGGTGGCGTCTCCCTCAAACACCATGGTCTGCGAGGGCTCGCTCCCGACAGCAGGTATGACCTCCCCGCCCGCCGACCGCGTGTACAGGAAGGTACCGCCAAGGCTCAGATCGCGGTTGAGCCTGTAATCGGCCCTGAGCCCCCCGATGAACGACTGAGACTCGGCGGCAAACGGCAGATACTCGTACTTCACTTCGATGTTCGTTTCCGCGCCTATGAGCGGATTATTGGGATTGGAAAAGCTCAGGTAGCCCGAGGTGTGGTCGATCGTATAGAGCGAGCGCGCGATCTCTCGACCGTCGACCTTTATACGCACGCTGTCCGGAATGATGTTAAAGTGACTGAGCTGGAAGCTCCTTGCCTCACGGTAATAATCAACCCGCATGCTGTACACCGAACGGTCTGCCGCCAGGGCCGACTGGTTTTCCGCATAGACCAGGGATTCGATCGCATCCGGAGGGTCCGCCAGGACCTGCTTGAACGGCTCTCGCAGGTGGAAGCTCACCGTGCCCTTCGAGTAGTCGATCGTGTACGGGCCCAATTTCGCCGTCTCCGCTCTGGTAAGAAGCTGATTGTTTCCGAAAAACTGCAGCTTGAAGTTTTCCTGAAGCACCTGTCTCTGGCCTATGTAATAGACCGAACGGATCTCGTAGACGTCGAGGTTGCGCTTTCCGTCATTGTTTCTGTCGTCGCCCATCTCCTCCCGTATGGAATAACCGTATTTCAGAAACACGAATATCTTCCCGGCGAACTGGCCGCCGGGATGGGCCGCGTCGCCCGGAACGAGCGCCGCCGGATCCGAGGTGGATGTCCCTCCGGCGATCGTATAGACGGCGAAGATCCGCGAGTTGTGCGGAATCGACCTCAGGAAGCTTATCGTTCCCGTAGTGAAATTGATCGTGTAATCCGAGCCCGAGACCATCCGTGTGTAATAGCCGCCGTCGACCGGAAGCTGGATGGCGTTCAGGTTGTTCAGTGCGTTCTGGTCATCAAGATAAAGGTCGAAACCCGACGGGTCGATGTTTACCGGATGCGGAATATACGACTGGGGATCTCCCGCCGGCTCCGAGGTCATTGCGACCGTCGTGAACGGGTCGGCCGGGGGTGCGGCCAGGCCGTCGTAGCGGCGGTATGGCTCGAGCTGGAAATGCGTCTTTCGAACGTACTGGTACTCTTTAAGCGTAATGTTCCCCGCGGCTGAATTCCCGCGGAAATATTCCACCTCCGTCTCGCCGCGCGTAACGCTCCCGAAGGCCTTTACCTGAAGATTGCCCCTTCGGAGGCTTACATCCATCCCCATTCCCTTCGCGTCGGTATCGTCGTACACCGCGTATTTCGAATTGTTCATCTTGATGTCGATCTGGCCGGCGTTAATCTCGCGAATAACCTCCTCGTCGCGAACGGCCCTGTACTGCATGCGGTAGATGTTGTCGGGTTTATTGCTGTCGTGGTCGACATATATCGAAAAGCGCTGGCCTATGCGCCCCTCGACGTGAAGCTGCGTCTCGTGCTCCGGGCTGTAGCCGCTCGTGATTACGCGCGAAACCGGACGGTCGCGGTCGAACTGCTTGTAACGGGAACTCGTAAAGCGTGACTTTCCGTAGTTGAGATTGATCTTGGAGGATCCATATGAGTTGATATCGACCTCGTCGCGCTCCTCTATGCGGAATTCCTCGTACCGTCCGTCCTCCGTTAACAGCCGGTATCGCGGCGCGATGATATATTTTTCCCAGTCGCCTTTGCGATAGACCAGCGGTTCCGATTCGGACTCCCCGGCTTCGCCGGATGGTTCGACCGGCTCAACATATACCCTCGGGGTCTCCGCCTTCTCGTGGGACTCGATGTAACGCCGCAGGGATTCCCTGAAGCCCGTATTATGATCGAATTCCTGGGAGAGAGCGGCGGTGATAACATAGAGGGAGGCTCCCGCAGCGACGACCTTGCAATAGAGAGAGAGCCGCGGAAACATGGGCATGGTTCCGGTATATCACCAGTATTTTTAGGTATGCCTTCTCCACGCCGGCCGGCGCATACTGCCGGAGCGCGTCCGGGGCACTACCAGATCCTGCTCATATACGGGTAAGGATTTATCGCCACGGTGCCGAGGCGGATTTCATAATGGCAGTGGTTTCCTGTCGCCGAGCCGGTCTGGCCGACATGCGCTATAACCTGGCCTTTGCGCACGTTTTCGCCGACGCCTACGACTATGCGCGAACAGTGACCGTAGATCGTCTCGAAACCGTACTTGTGACGCACCCGCACCATATAGCCGTAGCCGCCGCCCCAGCCGGTCGACATGACGACCCCGGGGGCCGTCACGCGAATCTCCGCCCCGTGGGAAGCGGCGATATCGATCCCCGTGTGGAAGTCGCGGCCGAAACCGAACGGCGACCGGCGCCATCCGAAGAGAGAAGTGATGTGTCCCTGTGTGGGGACGATCGACGGGGTGTCGTTGATCACCTTGCTCCGGACGTCCACGAAATTCTTTACGGTCTTAATGGTGTTCGTCGTGCATATGAGATTTTTCTGAAGCTCCCTGAGCGTTTCGATTTCCTCGGGCAGGAGGGGCTTCATGCTCTTGTCCTCGGCGACGGCCTGGTACTCGCCGGCTTCGAGCTTCCATATTTTATCGAGGTTGCCGCCGTCACCCGCGGCCAGCTCATAGAGTTCTTCGATGTCCGGGCGCATCTCTTCCATGAGGTCCGCGATGTTGTTGGTGAGCTTTTCGAAGCGCAGGAGGTTCGATTTTACGTCCCTGTAGTTCATCATCAGCCGCGCCTCCTCACGCTTGGAGCTCGCGTTCTTGATGATGGCATACGACGAGGTCACCACAACGACGAGGAAGAGCAGAACGAAGAACGATATGGTGAACTTTGATATCTGGAAATTGAATATCTTCTTTTCGTTATGGGGAATAAACATGACCGTCATCCGCTCGTGGCCCTTCTCGCGAAAGCCGTCCCACCATTTCCCGTACTTCTTTTTCCAGATGTGAAAGTTCTCGGAAAAACGCATCTTAAAGCTGTTATGGTACTGTCGTATCTTGAACTTCATCAATCCTTTCCAGTGACAAATATCGGGCCGGCCGGCCCGCCGGAGCGGAGAGGCGATACATATCGGCGTAAATTGTCAGGAGTCCGGAGCCCGCCCGCATCATACTGATTATCGAGAAGTGAAACCCCAAATGCAACTCTTTTTTCCGCACGAGCCCGGAGCAGTGCCGCGGATTAATGCTTGCAAGGGCCCGGCCCCGGGGAGATCGTATACCCACACAAGGGGTACGGGCCCCGCGAAGGAGCGTCCCATGACAGCCGACCTGTTCAGCATGTTCGAGAAGCGCATCGACGAGGCGTTCGATCGATACGACTCATACTTCCCCCTGCTCCACTACGCCCTGTACGCGCCGCTTCAGGGGATACTCGCCGAGGCCGGAGGAAAGATATCCTGCTACAAGGGCTGCTCCCGCTGCTGCTCGCGAATCGTTGCGGCAAGCCGCGTCGAGGCGCTCGCCCTCATCGATTATGTCTACGCGTTCACCGATTTCGACAGGGACGAGACGAACCGCCGCGTCGCGGAACATTCGGCCCTTTTGCGAGGCTTTCTCGACAAGCGCAGCGACGGGGGAGATGAAAACGCGGTATGGTTCGAAAAGAACATCCCGTGCCCGTTTCTGCGCGAGGACATCTGCTCGGTGTACGAGGGCAGGCCCCTGTCTTGCCGGCTGTACCATTCGCTCGACGATCCCGAACGCTGCGCACGCCCGATCCGCGACGTGGCGGAGCTTCCGATTCTTACCGACGCCGAGAAGTTGTTTCGCATTCTCGTTCAGAAAGTCGCCGGCAGGATCGACGCGTCGCTCGAGGTGAACGGCGTTCTGACCATAATGATGGATGAATTTATCGCGAGCGGAGCGTTCAAAAAAGAAGATCCATCGCCTGGGCGATAGTCCCGACCTCTACGATCTCGCCGGAAAAACCGGCCCGGCGCGCCTCGTCCATTTCCCCCTTCGGCACCACGATCCGGGCGAATCCTGAACGCGCGAACTCCTGGAACCTCCG
>CAZEAH010000015.1:0-15733 GCA_964510075.1 uncultured Leptospirales bacterium
CTGTAGAAGAGCAGTGCGAGGATGGTCACGCCCGCGCCGATGAATATCGCCCGGTATTTTTTCACGGTCGGTCCTGGGGTCAGAATTTTACGGAGAGAATAGTGAAGTCGTCGATGAAATAATTGTCAACCGCATTATTGGACATGAGGCCGCGGAAGTAGGCTATTATGACCGACGGGTCGTCGTCGAAATGACGGTTCGCTATTTCAATGAGGCGCTCCTCGCCCCGGTCGATATCGCCCTCTCCGAGGTAGTCGAGCACCCCGTCGGTAAAAAGGAGCAGAAGGTCCCCGGGCTCGTAGATGAAGACCCGTTCCTCGTAGGTCGACTCGGCCGACAGGCCGAGCGCCCTTCCCGACGCGTTGAGGTGCACCGCCTGGCGGTCGCGCTTTCTAATAAGAAGCTGGTCGTTGTGCCCCGCGCTGCCGTAGGTGAGCAGCCTGTTGTGTATGTCGATGAGCACGTAGAAGGCCGTAACGAACATACCGTATTCGGAGTCGTCGTAGACGTAGCGGTTCGAGTGCACCAGCAGGGGTTCCGGCTGGGTGCTGATGCGGGCCTCGGCGCGGATGACGTTGCGCGCCGATCCCATAAAAAGCGCCGCCGGTATGCCCTTGCCCGACACGTCGCCGACGACCAGCCCGTACTTGTTCGCGCCGAAATTGAAAAAGTCGTAAAAATCACCGCCGACCTCCTTGGCCGGTCGGTTGAACGCGGCGATGCGATGGTTGCCGAAATCCGGCGGAATGGAAGGCAGGATCTTCCGCTGGATTTCCGCCGCGATGTCGAGTTCCTGGGCGAAGCGTCGCCGGGCTTCCTTGTCCTTTTCGTACTGGATGTTGCGCAGCGCCTCGGTGACGTAATTGGCGATGGTCGACATCACGCGCAGATCAAATGCGTTGAACGCGGAACAGTCGGTTTTGTCCGTCACGTTGAGGACGCCGACGACATCGTTTTCGCTCCGCACCGGGACGGAGATGAAAGAAGGGGTGCGGTAGGCCCGGCGGCGGTCGATGCCGATAAAGGGTATCTCGCTTTCCCTGTCGGTTACGATGAGCGGGTCGCCGGTGCGAAACACGTGTCCCGAGATCGTGTCGTCGATGGGGGTTTCCTGTCCCGGGAGGACCTCGTCGGGGAAACCGTGTGCGGCGCGGAGCACCAGGGTGTTTTTTACACGGTCGTACATCAGAAGCGAGGCGCGGCTGACCCCCAGCGAGCGCGGCATCGAACCGATAATGGTGTCCAGAATGTCGCCCTCGGCGCGCGAGAACGAGACCGTCTGGGATATCTCGTACAGGGCGGTGAGCTCCTTGACGCGGCTCGTAAGCTCGTCGACGAGGCGTCTGTTGGTGATCGCGATGGCGGCCTGGCCGGCGATGTACGACAAGAGCTCGACGTCGAGATCGTCGAACGCGTCGCGGCCGATCGAATTGACGGCCTCCAGAACGCCGATATTGCGCTCCTGTACCGTCATGGGAACGCATATGATGTTCCGCGTCGTGAAACTCGATTTGCTGTCGATGCCCTTGAACACCCTCGGATCGTTCTGGGCGTTATTGACGATGAGGGGCTTCCCGGATTCCGCAACGATTCCGACGATTCCGACTCCGCGCGGCACCTTCTCGCCTTTTATTTCTTCTTTATGTTCGCCCAGCACGATGTTGAAGATGAGGTCGCCGGTCGACGGATCGGACAACAGGAGCGAAGCCCCGGCGGTGTGGAGTATCTCGCGGGCGGTCTCGAGAATGACGGTGAGCAGCTCCGGCAGATTCATGCTGGAATTGATCTGGCGGTTTATGCTGCTGATTTTGGCGAGGTTCAGCGTTTTTCTGTCGTCGAGTATGCCCATTGTCCGATCTTATGGTTGCAAATTGGCGCGTTCCGTTGTACAAGCCGTCGTGGAACGGCCTTCGCGGTATGATGCAGGAAGTATGTGTCACATCGGCCGATCTGTCCACCTCTTTTTGCGATGAAAATAGTTATAGACAATATCGAGCTTCCGCCGGGCGAATCCGCCGATGCCGTCGGCCCGATTATACGCACACGCCTGGGCCTTCTGACCGATCCTGAATGGATCGTCGAGCACAGGGCGCTTGACGCGAGGGACCACAGGAGGATCGTATACCGGTACCGCGTATCGGTCGATGTTGCGGAGGAAACCGCCCGTGCGGCGCTTTCCCTCCCCGGCGTAAGCGTATACACGCCGCGCGCGTGTCCTCCGGCACCTCGATCGCCGAAAGGTCTCGGCGTAGTCATAGTGGGTGCGGGTCCGGCGGGCCTCTTCTGCTCGCTTCGGCTGATCGAGGCCGGAGCGCGCGTCACGGTACTCGAGCGCGGGAGACCGGTTGAGGAGCGGATGGTCCACATCCGCGGATTGAGGGAGGCGGGCAGGCTGGAGGCCGAAAGCAATGTGCTTTTCGGCGAAGGAGGAGCGGGCGCGTACTCCGACGGGAAGCTCACCACGCGAATACACCGCCCGGAGGTTGAGTGGTTCTTCCGCACCATGGTCGAATGCGGAGCGCCGCCGGAAATCCTGTACGAGGCAAGGCCGCACATCGGGACCGACCGGCTTGTTCCCGTGCTCGGTGCGATACGCGCGCGGATCGAACAGGCCGGCTTCTCAATCCGTTTCGGTGAGCGCGTGACCGAATTTGTGCGAGAGGGCGGCAGGGCGGCCGGCGTACGTACCGCGGCAGGAGGCGAATACCGCGGGAGCGCGGTGGTTCTGGCGACCGGGCATTCAGCCCGCGACGTGTACGAAATGCTCGCGCGGGAGGGGATAGCGCTCGAGAAAAAGGGTTTTGCGGTCGGGGTGCGCGTGGAGCACCCGGCACGCCTTGTCGACCGTATGCGCTACGGCGACGCCGCCGGGAGCGGTCTGCTACCCGCGGCGGAATACCGCCTGGCCTTCAACGACGCGCGAAGCGGACGCGGCGTCTATTCCTTCTGCATGTGTCCCGGCGGGGAGGTTGTGAACTCATCCTCCGAGGAAGGAATGCTGTGCGTCAACGGGATGAGTTACGCCGCGAGGGACGGAAAGTTCTCGAACGCGGCGATTGTCGTTTCCGTTGACCCTGCCGATCTCGGCGAGGGGGCGCTTGCGGGTATCGAATTTCAGAGGCGCATCGAGCGCGCGGCGTACGAGGCAGGAGGCGGTTCGTGGGTGGCTCCGGCCGAGCGTATCCGCACCTTTTTATACGGAGGGAAGGACGAGCGCCTCCCCGAGACCAGTTACCGCCCCGGGGTGTCCCCCGCGCGCGTGCGCTCATACCTGCCGGGCTGGGTGGCCGACGCTCTCGCGCTGGGACTAAAAAGTTTTGACAGGAAGATGAAAGGTTTTATAGGGGATGAGGGCGTCATTATCGGCGCCGAGACGCGCTCGTCTTCGCCGGTGCGCGTCGTTCGCGGCGTCGATCTCCAGTCGGTATCACTGCCGTTCCTGTATCCGGTCGGGGAGGGCGCGGGCCATGCCGGGGGAATCGTGAGTTCGGCGGTAGACGGCATCCGCGCGGCGGACGCGATTTGCGCGGCGATCGGGGCCTGAGCGGAACATTCACACATGATCGGAATCGGAAAAAGTCTGGCCGCCGCGTTCACGGGCGGCGATATGGCGGACCGCGCCACCGCGCTGCGGCGCTCCTCTGCCGTCGGGGCGGCGGTCTTCGCGTTCGCGTTCGCGTTCTGCCTTCTCTATTCGGCTTCATTCGCCGTTATGGGGGTACGCGTCCAGGCGCTCGAGGACTTCGTCATCGCAGAGTTCAAATGGCTCATATTGTTCCATCAGGCGAAGATACTGGTCTCGTACCTTCTTCTCGGTGGTGCCGCCGGGGCCGTCGCCGGCTTCTGCCTCCATCTGTGGTGCCTCACTACCGGAAGGCGTCTGGCCGCGCGACGCGCCGTTGCGCCGGTTGCGCTGTACTGCATGGTCTTCATCGTCGCCTTCCTCCTCGCCGACATGCGTATCCATCCCGCACTGTATAACGAGCACTTTTACGCGCGCGGCGGCATTGGCGCCGGTTTCCAGGTGCTTATTACGCACGGCCTGCCGGGGAGTGCTATCGCCGCCGTTCGCGTTGCGCTCTGCACTGTGTTTGTTCCGCTAGCGCTTGCCGTAACACTGCGCCTTGCCGGCCCGTTTGCCCGTCTCGCGAGACGCCTTCCGCGCCGGGCGCGTGCCGCCGTGGCCCTGGTCGCCGCCGCGGCGCTCCTGTTCAGTTTCGTGACGCTGAATCGGAACGATGGGCCGAACGTCATCATACTCGCCGCCGATTCCTTCCGCTACGACAGGGTCTCCGCCATGGGAGGAAGGCCCGGGCTCACCCCGAACATCGACGAGCTGGCGGCGCAAGGGACAAGCCTGGACGACTTTCACGTACAGCTTCCGCGTACCTTCCCGTCGTGGTACTGTTTGCTGTCGGGACGCTACCCGGCACAGCACGGCATCCGCCACATGTTCCCCTCGCGCGCCGAGCTCGCGTCCGCGCGGCCCGCTCTCCCGGAGGTGTTGAAAAAAAACGGCTATGTGCGCTCCGCTGTGGCGGATTATGCCGGGGACATTTTTTCGCGAATGGACTGTTTCGACCGCCTTCGCGCTCCTCGGTTCAATTTCACCACGCTCATCCGCCAGCGCGGACTGGAGATTCATTTTCTGCTGCTTCCCTTTTTACAGAACGCTGCTGGCAGGTATCTGTTCCCGGAGACGCGTGCCTTCGCTCAGAATTCAGACCCGTCGTTCCTCGTGGCCGACATCAAGTCGGAGATCGACGCACTTGCGGGGAAGAGGCGTTTTTTCCTGACGGTATTCTTTTCGGCGACCCATTTTCCCTACGCCGCGCCGTATCCTTACTACGCGAAATACACCGATCCCGGTTATCGCGGTGAGTACCGCTATCTTAAAATCAACAATCCCCTGCGCGAGACCCTGATAACGATGGAAGACCGGCGGCAGATCGAGGCGCTCTTCGACGGGGCCTGTTCGGCGGTGGACGACGCCGTCGGTGAGGTGGTCGCGCACCTGAAGCGCCGGGGTCTGTATGATAACAGCATCGTCGTGTTCACCGCCGACCACGGCGAGAACCTGTACGACCACGGCCTGGACCTTGGGCACGGCGAACACTTCCGCGGGGAGTACGCGACGCACGTTCCCATGATAGTGAAGTTCCACGACGGATACGCACCGAAGGTCCGCGTTTCCCGGTACGACGGAGTGGTCCAGCAGATCGACTTCGCGGCGACTTTGCTCGACGTTATGGGCCTCGACGGCGCCGCCGGCATGGCGGGAATCTCCTACCGGCGCGTGCTCGAGGGAAAGACCGTCCGAATCCCGCGAACCGCCTATGCGGAGACCGGCATATGGTTCGTCGCGGAGGGGGGGCAATTCTTCCAGCGCATGCGCATTCTCTACCCGGACGTAAGCGTGCTCTGCGGCCTGGAAGAGCCCGAGATGGACGTGGTGCTGAAGGACGAATACCGCGATCTGATAACGATCGCCAAGCACCGCACGGTTTTCGACGAAACCCATAAACTTATCTATATGCCGACCCGCGACGGCGTCCGCTACGAGCTCCTGCGGCGGGGGGACGCTTCGTATACAAACCGGGCCCGATCGGAGCCCGAAGCCTTCGCGCGGCTCGAACGGCGGCTGCGCGAAACGGTGTCGGGTCATGAAAAGGTTTCCGTTGTAAACGGATTTTTCATTCCACAGAGGGGGAGATGAACATGGAGCCTGTACGACTGAAGCTTGGCAGTGCGATGAAAATCGGCGATCGGGGCCACTTTCCCCGGCCCGACCTCGTTCGGTCTCCGAGCTTTTCCCTGGACGGGGAATGGCTGCTGTGCCCCGACCCGAAGGCAATGGGCCGACTCCGGGGTTGGCAGAACAGGGACTTCGGCCTGCGCGCGTTCCAGGGAAGCGCGAGCGCCCTGGCCGATGACGCGCCCTTTCACCGCGTACGCGTGCCTTTCCCTCTGGAATCCGGCATAAACCAGCGGACCCTGGCGCGGCACGGCCTTACGCCCGAGGCGATTTCATCGCACAGGGCCTTCTGGTATTATCGTTATTTCAGGAGGCCGTCCGATCTGGTTGCGGGGCTTCTCAAGTTCGGAGCGGTCGATTACCGGGCCACGGTCTGGCTGAACGGCGTTTTTCTGGGCGAGCACGAGGGAGGATACACCCCCTTCGAGTTCGAGGTCGACAAATTCGAGGAGGAAAACGTCCTTACGGTACTTGTCGAGGACTCCCGCTCGATGAGCCAGGTCCGCGGGAAGCAGACCTTTTTGAAAAAGCCGTTCATGGTGTGGTATCCGGGGTGCACCGGCATATGGCAGCCCGTCTGGATAGAGCCGCTGGGCCGGGTGTACTGCAGCGGCGTACGCTGCCGGCGCGAGGACGACGGGGGCGCGGTGTTCGCGTTCGACGTCCGCTCCGCGGGCGGGAGCCATCCCGGCAATGTCGAAGCGTGCCTGCGCGTTTACGCCTCCCAGGTGTATGACGGCGGGCGCGGCGTGCTGAAGACCCCTCTTCGGGAATTCCGCGAGTTTGCGGCGCTCGACGCGATGGGGCGCGCCCATGTGGAAATCTCAGTGCCGGAGAAGCTCTTCAGCAAATGGAGCGTCGACTGGCCCGGCATGCATCCGGTGGAAATCGTGCTCAGGCAGGGCAAGAAGGATGTCGATACCCTCCATCTGCTCTACGGCAGTCGCCAGATCGGCGTGGAGTCCGGCACCATCAAGCTGAACCGGAAGAAACTATACCAGAAGCTCCTCCTAAACCAGGGGTACTACGGCGAAGGCCACTACACGCCCGAGACCACGGACCGGTTTCGGACGGACATCGAGCTTATGAAGAAGGCGGGCTTCAACGGCTGCAGGATGCACCAGAAGATCGAGCACCCGGCCTTCCTTTACTGGGCCGATCTGCTCGGGTTCCTTGTGTGGGAGGAGATGCCGTCCTATTACCGGCCCTCGGCGGGAAATATGCGCAGGCTCGAGGATGAGCTGGCGGGAGTGATGCGGCGTGACTCGCTCCATCCATCGGTTATAACGCTCGTGCTGTACAACGAAAGCTGGGGGATATATAACGCCTTCTGGTCAAAAAAAGCGCGTACCGCGGTGACAGACCTCTTCGATCGCTGCAAAAGAAGCTACCCCGGCTATCTCATCATCGACAACAGCGGATTTCATCACCTTAAAACCGATGTGACCGATATCCATCATTACATCCCGACGCTGGAGGAAACGGAGGAATTTTACGCCCTTCTCTCAAGGGGCGTCCGCGAGGCGCCGCTCTGGTATAACTTTATACGCATGCTCCTCGGCAAGGAAAACGCGCAGACGCCCTTCCTACGGGGGTATGGCGAGACCTCAAGCCCGCTTGTCGTCAGCGAGTTTGGGGGCTACGGCTTCGTTATGTACCGGCACGAGGAGATGCCGCTCGACGATTTTCTGAAGAAGCATATCGAGATTATCGCCCGTTTCCCCGCCATTCAGGGACTGTGCTACACGCAGTTCGCGGATACATTTCAGGAAAAAAACGGGCTCTTCACCGAGGACCGGAGGCCGAAGAGCGCGAAGATCCGCGAGTACCTGGCGAAGCTGCTTCCCCGGTAGATTTTTACCGGATATTTTGATATTGCGCGGGAAAGTACGGGCCGATATTATAAAGAGAAAACTTTCGGGAAAGGTTATCGCTGTGCGGAAGCTCCTGAATCACCGTTCGCGTGTGAAAATGATCGCGGCGCTGGCGGCGCTGGCCGGGCTTGTGGTAACGGGCTTTTACGCCGAGGGCCTCGCACGAATGCCGGGGGAGGCGGAATCGCCGTTTGTCCTCGTGGTTCACATGGATCGCGCCACCTTCGCCGAGGACGAGCCGGTGGTGCTCAATCTTATCGTAAAGAACACCTCTGAAAGGAAAGAGCATTTCGTGTCGTACGACGTGTCCTACACCACCTATCAGCCCGTGGTTTATGACGCCCAGGGCCGTGAGGCCGCAATCACGGTGCCCTACCGGCTCATGAACAGGAGGGTAGAGGAGGTGGTTCGCGATGTGTATCCCCGCGCCGTCGAGCTCCTGCCCAACGAGACGCTGACGCACACGGTGAACCTGCGAAACCTGTATGAGCTGAAGGCCGGTACGGAATATCGCGTACGCGGTTTCTTTCTTCCGGACATGCAGAATCCGACGGCGCTTCCCAGCTCGAACGTACTTACGTTCAAGATCGTCCGCGTCCCGGGCATGGTGAAGAAGAGCGGCGTCGTACGCCAGGAGCGCGGGGTGTCGCCCTCGGAAGTGGTGCTTCTTGCTCTCACCGCCGAAAAAACCGGGGCCTGGGACAGGCTCTACAAGTACATAAAGGCCGAAAGCTTCATAGCCGCCTTCCCCGATTTTCTGCGGCCCTACAACGCGGCCGATGAGATCGAAAAATTGAAAATACTCGACGATTTCGCTAAATTTTTAGCGCGTCGCAGGGACGATTATATAAAGGATTTCTCGATCACCGACGAGATATTCCTGCCCGGGAAGGACATCGCGTACGTCGACGTGATCGTGAACCGGTACGGGCCCAGGCTGCCGTTCCGGTACAGGTACCGTTACACGCTTGAAAAGACCGGAAGCAACTGGCTTATAATAGATCTCGAAGCGACCGTGGTAAAGGGTGAACGATAATGACCGAGATACTCTCCCAGGACGAAATTGATGCGCTATTGACCGCGATATCCACCGGCGAGGTGGATACGACGGACTACAGCGCGGCGAAGGAGCAGCGGAAGGTCAAGATTTACGATTTCCGTCGCCCGGACAAGTTTTCGAAAGACCAGATACGCACGCTGCAGATGATGCACGAAACCTTCGCGCGACTTACCACCACCGCGCTCTCCGCCCAGCTGCGCGCGCTGGTGAGCGTGCACGTGGCTTCGGTGGACCAGCTCACTTACGAGGAGTTCATCCGCTCCATACCGAACCCGACCACCCTGGCCGTCATCAACATGGATCCATTGAAAGGGTCCGCGGTGCTCGAGATCGACCCCTCGATCACCTTCACCATCATCGACAAACTCTTCGGCGGAATGGGCGAATCGGCCAAGATAAGCCGCGAGCTCACCGACATCGAGCTCTCGGTGATGGAGGGGATCATCGTCCGCATCCTGGGGAACCTGCGCGAGGCCTGGTCGAACGTTATCGACCTCAGGCCGCGCCTGGGCAACATCGAGACGAACCCGCAGTTCGCACAGATCGTGCCTCCCAACGACATGGTGGTGCTCATCACCCTCGAGACCAAGGTCGGCGAGGTCGAGGGTATGACGAACCTGTGTATACCTTACATCACGATCGAGCCCGTTATCTCCAAGCTCTCGGCGCAGTACTGGTACTCGAGCATACGCAAGGGGGCGACCGACGAGAACATGTCCATCATCCAGAGCCGCCTGGAGACCGTGGAGCTACCCATCGTCGCCGAGATAGGCGAGGTCGAGATAACGATGCAGGAGGTGCTCGACCTCAGGGTGGGCGACGTCGTCAAGCTCACCGACACCAAGATCAGCTCCGACATGGCGCTGCGCATCGGGGGGCGCAAGAAATTCAAATGCAGGCCCGGCGTGGTGGGAAGCCGCGTGGCGGTGCAGATCGGCGAGAAGATCGAGGAGATCTCCGACGAGATGCTCATCAGCAAACGCAGTGAAGAGGACTTGTGATTCAGGCGGGCGTTACTGGACGATCTTGTTGAGATAGGGGGCCGGGTCCACAAAATCGGTCCCTATTTTTATCTGATAAAAACACACGGGCCGCGTGGCTTTGCCGGTCCGCCCCACATAGGCGATCACCTCGCCCTTGCCCACCTTCTGGTCGATGCCGGCCGATACTCTCTGGCAGTGAGAATACACGGTAACGAAGCCGTACTTGTGAGAAACCGCGACCGAGAGGCCCGTTACGGGGTCCCACCAGATGTTCTCCACCTTGCCGGGCGCCGTCGCGCGGATCTCCGCGCCGGGGAATGAGGCGATATCAATGCCCTGATGGTATTCCTTCTTGAAGGTGTAGGGCGAGGTCCGGTCCCCGAACCGTGAAACCACATAGCCGTCGACCGGCCAGATAGAGGGGGTGTTTTCGATGATTTTGCGCCGTGCCTCCAGAAAGACCTTGATCTTCTCGAGCACTTCCTTGGTGGTGCGGAGCTCGCGTTCCATTTCCTCGATGTTGAGCACCTCGATGGTCGGAGAGTCTTTGTCGCCCGCTTCGGCCTCGGCCCGGGGGTCGGGATTCGGGTTCCCCCCCTTGGCCCACAGCGAATCGACGTTGTTGCCCGGGGTGAGCGAATACAGATAGGTTATCTCCGGCTTGAACTTCTGGAAGATGTCGTACAGCCGGTTTATTTCCTCCTTGTAGCGGGTTATCTGTATCTTCGAGTACGAGCCGTACATCTTGAGTTTCGATATTTCCTTGATCGTCGAGGTGTGGTTGACGATGACGATCGAGGTAACGACGATGATGACGACGATCACTCCCACGATCGAGAATATGGCGAACAGGGAAAGGTGGAAGTTCGCTATTTTCTTGGCCGAATGCGGGATAAACATGATGGTGACCCGCTCCCGTCCCTTTTTTACGAAAAGATCCCATTTCGCCCTCGCTTTTTCGGCGAGTTCGCCGAAACGATCGCTGAAGAACCCTCTGAGGTCCTCCTGGAGGTCGTTGAGATTGGAATCCCGGAACGGATTTAGGCCCATGCTTCTCCTGTGGGTAACTGCGGTAGCCGCGGATTTGACGACGCTACTATACCTGTCGGAAGAATCGTGTCAAGTTCTTTCCAAAAATATGGGGAAATATAGCCGATTACGGACATTTTGTTGTAATATCAGGCTTTAAAGCGCCCCGCGATGGTTTTAAGACGCTCGGACTGGTCCCGAACGGACCCGGCCGATTCGGAAATGAGAATTGACGATGATGCGATTTCCTGTATGGACTCGTTTATGCGGGCCACGGCCTTGAGTATCTCGGTACTGGTCACTTTCTGCTCGCCGGTGGCCAGGGCGATCTGGCCGGCCATTTGGTTGACCTCCTGGACCTCGCTTTTAACCGTATCGCTGTCCTCTATCTGACGCTGGGCCTTTTCGGCTATCGCTCCGATCAGACGGGCCGCCTCCTCGATGTTTCCAATCATGCCGGTAATGACGGAAGCCGTCTGATGAATGAGCGGGGCCCCGGTGTCGATGTCGGAGCGGACCTCGCGGATAAGGCCCTCGATTTCCCTGGTGTTGCTCGTGGTGGTGTCGGCGAGCTTCGAGATCTCCTCCGCCACGACCGCGAATCCGCGCCCGTATTCGCCGGCCCGCGCGGCTTCTATCGACGCGTTGAGGGAGAGGAGGTTGATCTGGTCGGAGACGTCGTTGATCATGCGGACGATATCGCCGATGCGGCGCGAGCTTTCCGATATCTTGTTTATGCTGTTGATCGTGTTCTGGAGCATCTCGCCCGAGGCGTGCGCCTCGCGCACGGTCTCCCGGCCCCTGTCGGTCACGTCGCGGGAGTTGCGGCCGATGGCGTGCATCTCGACGGCGACCCGTTCCATGGCGGCCGTGGTGCGCGAAACCTTTTCGGCCTGGCTGTCCGCCGCCGCGGCCACGTTTTCGATGGTGGCGATGAGCTCCTCGTGCGCGGAGGTGGTTTGCTCTATGGAGGCGGCCTGGTTCTGCGATTCCTCTTCCATCTTTCGGCTTACATCGGCGAGCGATTCGGCGTCGCGGTTCAGTCGGTCCGTCATCTCCTTGATCTGGGCGATGATAGCGCGAAGGGTGATCACCATGTTGTTGATCGCCTCGACCAGCTCGTCGAATTCGTTGCGCACGGCCTTGCGGTATACGGCGCACTCCCGGCATGTCTCGAGCTTGCGCGACTGCTCCACGGCCTCGCCGTTTTCGCACAGAGTGCCCTCTATGCGCCAGCATGCCCGGTTGCGGGATGAATGGGCGGGGCAGTCGATTCGGTCGCAGTTTTTTTCCTCCGCGCACTTGACGTAATGGGGCTGCGGTATGAAGGTGTCGAGGTCGCCGTTCGATATTCGCACGGTTGTGTCGATGATCTCGCGGAGCGGACGCGATATGCGCGAGGCGAGCGTTCTGCTCACTATCACGATGAGGACCGCGAACCCGGCGATGAGCACCGTCATGATGACGAGCAGAGTATTGAGCGCCCCCAGGACGTCCTGGTATTCGGCGGTGGCGGTGATTATCCAGTCCCATTTTGGAAAATAGGTGAAGAACGCGATCTTGCGGACGGTGCGCCCCTTTTCGTCCCAGTTGTAGGAGAGCGATCCCTCTTTCATCTCGAGTATCTCCCGGATGAAATGGTGTCCGGTCACGGTATCCTTTCGGTTGCGGATGTTCTTTCCCCGTAGTTCGGGGTGGGCGATCAGCTGGCCCTGGGAATTGAGAACGAAAATATACCCCGTTTCGCCGATGCGGGTCTCGGAAATCATTTCGAAAACAGCGGATTTCGGCGCCGGAATTCCGACATACAGCGCGCCCGCCACCTTCCCGGCCGTGTCGCGTACGGGTTCGTAGTGGGTGATGTTCCACCGGTCGAGCACGATGGCCCGGCCCCGATACGCTTTGCCTTCGGCTATGGTACGGTACACGAGCGAGTCTTTCGGTATGTATGTCAGGATCGCGCGTTCGCCGCCGGCGGAGCGTACGTTCGTCGAGATCCGCACGAGCCGCTCGCCGTGAAGCTGGAATATTGTGGCCGTCGCGCCGGGAGTGCCTATTGCGGCCACGATTTCGTCGATCAGCCGGTAATTTCTGCCGAGCCGCGTCGCTCCGGAGGCCATAACGGGAAGGTCTATGGAATCCTTCTCCTGCGTGTCCTGGTTCAGCACTTCCACTTTCTCCGTTTCTCCGATGAAGGATACCCGGTTGTATGGGGCGAATATCCTCCGCGCGACGGTGAACGAACGATCGATCTCCTTCTCCAGCGGGCCGTCGATCTGCGCGCTCTGCACCTCGCAGAAGCGCCTGATGTTATGAATGGAGTTGGACATGGCGTTGCCCGCCATGTCCAGTATCGATCCTTTGGCGATGAGGTACAGGAGTACAATGGAAACGAGAAGCGGTACGAGCGAGGTGATGAGGATGTAAATGAGCAATCTCCTCCGGATGCCCGCAGTATAGCGCCTGAAAATCTTGAGCATGATAACCGTCCGGAAAATTCAGTTATTGAGAGTATGGTTCCCCCGCACGATTAATTTCCCGCCGCATTCCAGCTGTATATGTATGACAGAACGACCTGAGGAGAAACGGATCCAATCAATTATATGAGAACGAAGCCGCCGCTCCTTGCGCGTAGCGATTCGGCACAACCGTAGGAGTCTATCGCATCAGGGCACACTTTTCGTAATTATTTTGCAATACTTTTTTGCGCGGCAATCGGGACCGAGCACGGCCGAAGCCAAAGAAAAAATAAAAAAAGCTCATGTGAAAAATCGGTCTGCCGAAATAAAGATTAAGGGAAAATATGCAGAAATAAATGATATAAGGACGATTCAGTATAATAAATGTTCATATTTGGCTATAAACGCCTTAAATGTTATATAAATGGCTTAAATCGCCTTTAATTAAGTTCTAATCGATTCCGAAAATAGTATCGTACGGGGATATCGCCCGGTATGAAGCGGCAAGGAGGCCGCCTCGACGCACGATGATTCATGGAGGAATCGAATGATTATCAATCATAATCTGTCCGCTATCAATTCGCACAGGGTCTTGAAATTCCAGCACTGGAATGTCGACAAGAACATGGAAGCCCTGTCGTCCGGCATGCGGATCAATCGCGCCGGCGACGACGCCTCGGGTCTGGCCGTATCGGAAAAGATGAGGACCCAGGTGATGGGGCTCCGTCAGGCCGAGCGCAACACCGAGGACGGCATGTCGCTCATCCAGACCACCGAAGGCTACCTGCAGCAGCTCACCGAGATCATCCAGCGTATGCGCGTGCTGGCCGTGCAGTCGTCCAACGGCATCTATACGCCGGACGACCGCCAGCTCATTCAGGTGGAGGTTTCGCAGCTCGTCGACGAGGTGGACCGTATCGCCTCGCAGGCCGAGTTCAACAAGATGAACCTGCTCCAGGGCGATTTCGCCCGGCTCAGCAGGTCGATGTCCATGTGGTTGCATATGGGCCCCAACATGCACCAGCGGGAGCGCATCTACATTCAGACGATGACCGCGCGTGCGCTGAACCTGAAAGACATGCTGGGCGATCCGGTTACGCTGTCGACGCCCGAGATGGCGAACCGCAACATCGGCGTGTTCGACCAGGCGCTGCACATCATCGCGAAACAGCGCGCGGACCTGGGCGCCTACTACAACCGCATGGAACACGCGGCCAAGGGGCTTATGAACGCGTATGAGAACATCCAGGCGTCCGAAAGCCGCATACGCGACGCCGACATGGCCGAAGTGACGGTGGATTTCACCAAGAACCAGATACTGGTTCAGAGCGGCACGGCGATGCTGGCGCACGCCAACGCCAAGCCGCAGGGCGTATTGCAGCTCCTGCGATAACGGAATGTTAGCCTCCCTCCGCCGGGACGGCCCGGCGGAGAGGAGCGGTTCTTTGAAAACTGAAGGGACAATCGCTGCAGGCATCCTTTCCTTTGCCGAGGAATGGATGGTTGCAGTGAATAGAAGGTATTCCCTGACTATTTAGTGCAACCCGGCCTTACTGCCCGATAGGGAGATCGGGCATACACCAAACAAAGGAGTGTGACGTATGATTATCAATCACAACATGAGCGCCATCAACGCGAACAGGGTGCTGAAGTTCAAGCACTGGGACGTGAACGCTTCGATGGAGAAGCTCTCTTCCGGTATGCGCATCAACAAGTCCGGCGACGACGCGTCGGGTCTTGCGGTTTCGGAGAAGATGAGGACCCAGATCATGGGACTTCGTCAGGCCGAGCGCAACACCGAGGACGGCATGTCCTTCGTGCAGACCACGGAAGGCTACCTGGACCAGACCGCTTCGATCCTCCAGAGGATCAGGGTGCTCGCGGTTCAGTCCTCCAACGGCATCTACACGCAGGAAGACCGCCAGCTTATCCAGGTCGAGGTTTCGGCGCTGATCGACGAGGTCGACCGTATCGCGTCGCAGGCGGAGTTCAACAAATTCAAGCTCCTCCTGGGCGAGTTCTCTCGGACCAACCCGAAGGCGAGCATGTGGTTCCACATGGGCGCCAACATGCATCAGCGCGAGCGGGTCTACATAGGGACCATGACGTCCCTGGGGCTCAACCTCAAGGAAAAGACCGGCAAGTTCCTCGCGAACCTCAGCACCGCCGACAACTCGAACCGCACCATCGGCATCGTGGACGACGCGCTGCAGAAGATCGCGAAACAGAGAGCGGACCTTGGCGCTTACTACAACAGAATGGAGTACGCCTCGAAGGGTCTCATGAATGCCTATGAGAACATCCAGGCGTCCGAAAGCCGCATACGCGACGCGGACATGGCGGAAACTCTGGTGAACTTCACGAAGGACCAGATACTGGTTCAGAGTGGTACTGCGATGCTGGCCCAGGCCAACATGAAGACAAGAACGGTCCTCCAGCTTCTCGGGGGCTGATACAGAGACATGGACGATTCCATAGGGGATACCGCAACCGTAAAAACCCGCTCGAAAGAGCGGGTTTTTTATTGCCGCCCGTAAGCCCCCCAAATGTTGCGCGCTTACGGGCTTTTGAAT